>DATKNM010000125.1:0-5357 GCA_035541335.1 Binatia bacterium | reverse complement strand
GCCGAGCCAGCTCGACGCCGGCACGGCGCCAAGCGTCACCGGCCATCGCGCGATGGTGAAAGCGAGGCTGACCGGCAGCGACAGCACCAGCGCCCAGCAGATGATCTGCCAGCTGCCGAGGCGGCGGGAGAGCCGGCTGCCCTCGGCATAGCCGAGGCCGCAGACGATGATCGCCGCCAGCATCAGCAGGTCGGGCGCCACCAAACCACTCGCCGCGTGATAGAGCGCATAGCCCGCAACTGCGATGCTTCCGGCGATGGCCCAGGGCCAGAAGGCGGCGCGCGGTCGCTCGCCGCCGCGCCAGACCGCGAAGAGCGCGGTCGCCAGCGGGAGCATGCCGACGAAGACGATGGCATGGGCGGCCGGCACGGACCGGAGGGCGATCGCCGTCAGCAGCGGGAAGCCGAGCACCACACCGCCGGCGACCACGGCGAGGGCGAGGAACTCGCGCGGCGTCGGCAGCTTCGGACGCGTCGCCAGGAGCAGCGCCACCGAGATCAGCCCGGCGATCGCCGCACGCCCCGCCGTGACGAAGCCGGTGTCGAGCCCGAGCACCGCGAGTCGGGTCGCCGGAAGCGAGCCCGCGAAGATCGCCATGCCGACGGCGCCATGGATCATGCCGTGGAGGTGGCGGCGGTTCTGTTCTCGGACGGCGATTCCGGCGGGGGTGGCTTGCACGGTCATGCCGCCATTGATCGTCGCAAGCCCTGGCCGCGCCATGGACAGATGCGGTATAGTTGATCGATCTGTACCGGTACAAATGGCATAACAGATGGATCTGGCGCTCAATTCCGAACGGCCCGAGCCGCTGCAGGCGCAGCTCGTCGCGGCCTTGCGGGCGGCGATCGCGGCGCGCCGGCTGCTGCCGGGGGAGAAGCTGCCGTCGATCCGCAGCCTCGCCGCGGCCAACCGGGTCAGCAAGTTCACGGTGATCGAGGCCTATGATCGGTTGGCGGCGCAGGGCGTCATCGCGGCGCGGCCGAAATCCGGCTTCTTCGTCGCCGGACGCGAGCCGCCGCTGACCCTGATCGAGCGCGCGCCGTCGGGGCGAGAGAGCGCCGAGGATCCGGCCGCGGTCGATCCCGTGTGGATGATGCGGCAGTCGCTCACCCTCGGCGACAATGTGGTGCATGCCGCCTGCGGCTGGCTGCCGGATCCCTGGCTCCCGGAAGCCGCGATCCGGCGCGGCTTGAGCTCGGTCGCGCGCCGGCCGGCGGCGCAGTTGCTGGATTATGGCCCGCCGCTCGGCTACCTGCCGCTCCGCCAGCAATTGCGGCTGCGCTTGGCCGAGCTGGAGATCGAGACCGCGCCGGAGCAGATCCTGCTGACCGACGGCGCCTCGCAGGCGATCGACCTGGTCTGCCGGCACCTGCTGACGCCCGGCGACGCGGTGCTGGTGGACGATCCCGGCTACTTCAACTACCACGCCGTGCTGCGCGCCCATCGCGCCCGCGTCTTGCCCGTACCCTACACCCAGAGCGGCCCCGATCTCGATGTGCTGGAGCAACTCGCGGCGGCGGAGCAGCCGAAGCTCTATCTCGCCAATCCGGCGCTGCAGAATCCGACGGGCCTCAGTCTTTCGCCCGGCGGCGCGCATCGCCTGCTCAATCTCGCGCAGCGCCACGACTTCCGCATCGTCGAGGACGACGTGTTCCGCGATATCCAATCGGCGCCAACGCCGCGTCTCGCGGCGCTCGATGGGCTCCAGTCGGGGCGGGTGCTGCATCTCGGCGGCTTCTCGAAGACCATATCTGCGGCGCTCCGGGTCGGCTTCGTCGCCGGGCCGGCCGAGACCATCCGGCACCTCGCCGACCTGAAGCTCGCCACCACCTTCGGCAACAACCAGGTCTCGGCGCAGGTGGTGCATCGCCTGCTGGAGGACGGGTTCTACCGCAAACATGTCGCCGCCCTGCGCACGCGGATTGCCCGTGCGGCCCCGCCGCTGCGCCGGCGCCTCGAGGGGCTCGGCCTCTCGCTCTGGGCCGAGGCGGAGGAGGGCATGTTCCTCTGGATGCGGCTACCGGCCGGCGCCCCGGACGCGGCGACGCTGGCGGCCCGGGCGATCCGCGACGGCGTCGTGCTGGCGCCGGGCACGGTGTTCAGTCCGGCACATCGCTGGCGCGACTTCCTGCGCTTCAACATTGCCCAGTGCGCCGGCGCCGCGCCGCGATTGACCGCGATGCTGAAAGCGGCGATGTCTCGGAACTGAAACGAGCGCAGGCCGAAACGCTGCCTGCTGGTCTTGCGGACCCCTCCGGGTTGCAAAACCCCTGCAACACAGGTACATTGCGCGCTCCACTCAACCCGAGAACGCGCGAGAAGCAAGGCCGGAGGATCAGCATGAGTAAGCCATTCATGTCCGTCTCTTACGGCCGGGCCCTCGAGACGCCGTCGATTACGATCCGGATGGGTCGGATGCGGCTGGCGGGGTCGCGTCTCGGCACGGGAGTCATCGGCACAGGGTTTCGACCTCCCTGTTAAGTCCGAGCTAGGCGCCGCCGACCGGCGGGTGCCAGGGGGCCGCGATCGCCGCCCCCCTCCGATCTAGATCGGGGCTGACTTACCTGAGACGTCTCTTGACCCCGCGTGAAGGCGCCGCGCTCTGCGTGCCTTCGCGTCCCGTCAAACCATGTGAGTGGAGCGGCGCCCAACTCCATCGGAGCAGCGCCGATGAAGACATGAAGACCAATCTCTCTTCCATCCAGGCCGAACTACGCCGCCGCGCGGCACCGTTCCGGAATGTGCTCGGCTTCACCTTCCGCCATTGGGGCCGCCACCCGTTGCTGGTGGTGGCGGTCTGCGGCGCGATCCTGCTCTCGACCATGGCGGATGTGCTGGTGCCGCTCTATGCCGGCCGGCTGATCGACGCCACATCGATAGTGGCCAGCGACCGCGCGACGGCCTTACGCGCGGCGATGTGGGCGTTGGGACCGATGATCGGGCTCGGCGCCATGATGGTGGCGTTCCGGCATCTCGCCTTCCTTGGCGTGGTGCGGATGACGCTCTTCATCATGTCGGACGCGATGCGGGAGGCCTTCGCCCGGGTGCAGCGCTTCGCCACCGACTGGCACGCCAACACCTTCTCGGGCTCGACCGTCCGCAAGATCACCCGCGGCGTCTGGGCGCTCGACCTCCTGAACGACACGCTGCTGATCGCCCTGCTGCCCTCGGCGGTGGTGCTGCTCGGCACGACGGTGCTGCTCGGCGCGCGCTGGCCGATGATGGGGGCGATCGTGCTCGTCGGTGCGGCAGCCTTCGTGCTGATGGCGGCCCTGGGTTCGGTCACCTATGTCGGACCCGCGGCGCGACTCTCCAACCAGTGGGACACCAAGGTCGGCGGCGCGCTCGCCGATGCGATCTCCTGCAACCCGGTGGTGAAGTCGTTCGGCGCCGAGAGCAGGGAGGATGAGCGGCTGGTTCGGGTGGTGGCGAAATGGCGGCGGCGCACCACGCGCACCTGGACCCGCGGCACCAACAACGGCTCGGCGCAGCTGGTCGCCCTCCTGGCGCTCCGGGCGGCGATCATCGGCACGGCGCTCTGGCTCTGGTGGCGCGGCATGGCGACGCCGGGCGACCTCACCTACGTGCTCACCGCCTATCTGGTGATCCACGGCTATCTCCGCGACGTCGGCTGGTACATCCGCGACCTGCAGCACGCCGTCAACGAGATGGAGGAGCTGGTGGCGATCGGGGTCGAGCCGTTCGGCGTGGCGGATGCGCGGAACGCGCGGCCGATCGCGATCACCGACGGCCGGATCGCCTTCGAGAACGTGCGCTTCCACTATCCCGGCCACGAGACGCCGCTCTATGACGGCCTCGACGTCACGATCGCGGCGGGCGAGAAGGTGGGACTGGTGGGGCTCTCCGGCTCCGGCAAGACCACCTTCGTGAAGCTGATCCAGCGGCTGCACGACATCCACGGCGGCCGGGTCCTGATCGACGACCAGGACGTGGCGCTCTGCAGCCAGGCTTCGCTCCGGTCGCAGATCGCCATCGTCCAGCAGGAGCCGATCCTGTTCCACCGGTCATTGGCGGAAAACATCGCCTACGGCCGGCCCGAAGCCACTCCGGCGGAGATCGAGGAAGCGGCGCGCCTTGCGAACGCGCACAGCTTCATCGAGCGCCTGCCCAAGGGCTACGGCACCCTGGTCGGCGAACGCGGCGTCAAGCTCTCGGGCGGCGAGCGCCAGCGCGTCGCCCTGGCGCGCGCATTCCTGGCGGACGCGCCGATCCTGATCCTGGACGAGGCGACCTCGAGCCTCGATTCGGAATCGGAGGCGCTGATCCACGAGGCGACCGAGCGGCTGATCGAGGGCCGCACCGCGATCGTGATCGCGCACCGGCTCTCGACCGTGCGGGCTTTGAAACGGATCCTGGTGTTCGACCGCGGCCGGATCATCGAGGAGGGCGACCACCGCGCCCTGATCCGCCGACCCGACGGCGTCTATCGCAAGCTGTTCGACCGCCAGGTGCTGGGCTTGGTGGAAGCGTAACGGGATGCGGCAGGAGACCCACGGGTCTCCTGCCCCTCTCACCAATGGAACGGGTCGGTCGCCACCCGCTTCCCGACCAGGAAAGCATCGGCCACGAGCTGCAGCGGGGCGGTGTGCATGTCGCTCTCGCCCTTGTCGAGCAGCGCGGCGAAGTGCTCGTAGATCCGCTCGTACTCCTCCATCGGCTGCGCGACGGTCTCCTTCCCATCGACCGCGAGCTTCGAGCCGCCCTCACGCAAGACGAGCTTCCTGCCTGCTCCCGTCTCGATGTCGATGTTCCAGCTCTGCGGACCGGTCTGGCGCCAATCGACTTCGGCGGTGAGGGACGCGCGAGGCAGGGCGGCCGGGCTGTGGAAGGCGACCTTGCCGGCGATCGGCGTCTCGCGATTCGCCGGCGTGATGAGCTCGGCGGCGGTGACGAAGAGCGGACCGGGGAGAATCTTGGTCAGGATCGATAGGGCGTTGATGGTGGGATCGAACACGCCGAAGCCGCCCGGCGCCCAGATCCATTCCTGGCCCGGATGCCAGCGCCGCACGTCTTCCTTCCATTCGACCCGCAGCCGGGCGATGCGCTGGCCCTGGAGCAGTCGGCGCGCCTCATCCACCGCGGCGTTGTGCTGCGAGTGCCAGGTGGCATAGGCGACCCGCCGCTTCGCCGCGGCATAGGCGACGAGGTCGGCGGCCTCGAAGGTCGTGGCGGTGGTCGGCTTCTCGAGGAGCACATCCTTGCCGGCATCCATCGCCAGCCGGGCGATGGCATGGCGGGCATTGGGCGGCGTGCAGATCGCCACAACGTCGACCGGGATTCCAGCCTGAAGGAGCGCCTCCAGGGTCTTGAAGGTCGGAACGCCGTTCCGTGCTACG
>DATKNM010000124.1:0-13504 GCA_035541335.1 Binatia bacterium | reverse complement strand
AGGGCCCGGAGGGCGACACGTTCGAGCTGGAGCGCGACCGCGACGGCCGCCATGGCAGCATCATGAAATACAACCTGAGCCGCGCCGTCTCCTGATGGACCCGCTGGCCGATCTCGCCGTCCGGGAGACGATGGAGCTGCACGACTTCTTCGGCCGCTGGTTGCGCCCGGATGCCGACGCACCCCGCGACATCGCGCGGCTGGACCGGGCGCTGGCGCCGGAGTTCCGGTTGATCGGCCCGGACGGCGGCATTCGCGAGCGCGCCGCCGTTCTCGCCTGGATCGCCGGCGCCCGCGGCAGCCGTGGCGGCGACTTCCGGATCGAGGTCTCGCACTGCCGCCCGGCCTGGCAGTCGGCGGAGGCCATATTGCTGGAATATGTCGAGACACAGTATGGTTCGGGGAAGACGACGCGACGGCTTTCCACGGCCTTGTTCGGCCGGGCGCCATCTGCGCCGTGTGGCGTCGTATGGCGCCATCTGCAGGAAACCTGGCTGCAGGGCGATATCTGACAATCCAGGTCCATAAGCGTGCCGAAGGGGGCTTCGATCATGTTCGGGAGAAAGATGCTATTGGCGGCGACCGCCGCGACGGCGTTGCTCGCAGGCAGCGGGTTTGCCATGGCCGACTGCCAGGTCACCGTGGGCCTGGTGATGGAGCTGACCGGCCCGGCTGGCGAGTACGGCCAGGCCGGCGCCAAGTCGGTGGAGATGGCGTTCCGCGATATCAACGACGCCGGCGGCGTCGATGGCGGCTGCAAGCTGGTGACCGACACCAGGGATTCCCAGAGCCAGGGCAACGTCGCGGTCGATGCGGCGACCCAGCTCGTCCAGGTGAAGAAGGTGCCGGTGATCATCGGCGGCATCATCTCCTCGGTCTCGATTCCGATCCTGACCTCGGTGACGGCGCCCGCCCATGTGGTGCAGGTCTCGCCGGCCTCGTCCTCGCCGACGCTGACCGAGCTCGGCCGCGAGGGGAAGACCAACGGCGTCTTCTTCCGCATGATCACCTCGGACGCGCTGCAGGGCGTCGCCGCGGCGAAGTACGCCCTCGACCAGGGCATGAAGAAGCTCGCCGTCATCCATGTGAACGACGACTTCGGCACCAACATGGTGGCGGAGTTCTCCAAGGCCTATAAGGCGCTGGGCGGCACTATCATCTCCGACACGCCCTACAACGCCAAGCAGGCGAGCTACCAGGCGGAAGTCACCAAGGCGATGGACGGCAATCCGGACGCGCTCTATCTAGTCGCGACGCCGGTCGACGGCGCCACCATCGCGCGGCAGTGGATCAGCCAGGGCGGGCCGCAGAAGTTCCTGCTGAACGACGGCATGAACAGCGACGACTTCATCAAGGCGGTGGGCGCCAAGTATCTCGACGGCGCCTACGGCACTTCGTCCGGCACCGACACGACGCCCTCGACCAACTACTTCAACGCCAACTACAAGGCGTTCTCCAACATCGATCCGGGCGCGCCGGCCGCCGTGCAGGGCTACGATGCCGGCGCCATCGTCGGCCTCGCCATCGCCCAGGCCGGCAAGCCCGACCCGGCGGCGATCCAGGACGCGATGCGCAAGGTGCTCGATCCCAAGGGCACGGTGATCCATGCCGGCAAGGACGAGTTCGCCAAGGCGCTGCAGCTCATCAAGGACGGCAAGCCGATCAAGTACGAAGGCGTGATCGGCCCGGTGAGCTTCGATGAATATGGCGACATCACCGGCCCCTTCCGCCTCTGGAAGATCACCAACGGCGCGGTGGCGACCGTGGGCCAGATGTCCACGGCAGACGTCGACGCCATCAAGTCGAAGATGGGGAATTGAGAAAGAGCGGATAGAATCATCGACCCCTCACCCTGACCCTCTCCCTCAAGGGGAGAGGGGACTCTTGTGGGGCGCTGCCGCGCCGATCTATCCGAGCGGTGGAAGGTTGTTAAGACCTCCCTCTCCCCTTGAGGGAGAGGGCTGGGGTGAGGGGTTGAAGACTCTCGCCGTCCTGTCGACAGCGTCGCGGGAGGCACGCTAGAAAGCCGCATGACCAAGCCCACCATCCCCGACCGCATCGAGATCGCGCCCGGCCTCGTCATCAGCCGCGTCGTCACCGGCCTCTGGCAGGTGGCGGACATGGAGCGGGGCGGGCGGGCGCTCGATCTCGACCGCGCGGCTGCGGCGCTCGGCGACTATTCGGCGGCCGGCTTCGACACCTTCGACATGGCGGACCATTACGGCAGCGCCGAGGATATCACCGGCTGCTTCAATCGGGGCGTTGCCGCAGGCAGGTTCAAGCCGGCGACGGTCTTGACCAAATGGTGCCCGACCCCGGGCGAAATGACGCCGGAGGTGGTGCGTGCCGGCGTCCGGCGCAGCGCCGAGCGGCTTGCGATCGACAAGATCGATCTCCTGCAGCTGCATTGGTGGGTGTTCGAGCATCCGGCCTATCTCGACGCCATGCGCGAGCTCGGGGCGCTGCAGCGCGAGGGGAAGATCGGCCATCTCGGCCTCACCAATTTCGACACTGATCATCTGCACCTGCTGGCGAAGCATGGTTATCGCATCGCCACCAACCAGGTCTGCTTCTCGCTGCTCGACCGCCGCGCCGGCGAGGAGATGACGGAGTTCTGCCTCGCCAATGGCGTCAAGCTGCTGGCCTACGGCACGCTGGCAGGCGGCCTGCTGACCGAGAAATGGCTCGGCAAGGCGGAGCCCCGCGCCGGCGAGATCCACGACTGGAGCAAGATGAAATATCGCCGCTTCGTCGAGGAGATCGGCGGTTGGGGGGTGCTGCAGGAGATCCTCGAGGCGCTGGCCCGGATCGCGCGGAAGCACAAGGTCTCGATCGCCAACGTGGCGACCCGCTGGGTGCTGGAGCAGCCGGCGGTCGGCGCCATCATCGTCGGCGCGCGGCTCGGCGAAAGCGAGCATCGCGCCGACAACCTGGCGCTCTTCTCCTTCGCCCTCGACGACGAGGACAAGCGCGTGATCGAGGCGGCGCTGGAGAACGCGAAGCGCATCCCCGGCGATTGCGGCCAGGAATACCGGCGGCCACCTTATCTCACCGCCTCCGGCGATCTCAGCCATCATTTGAGCGAGCTGCCGAAGGCCTATCAGGCGGTGCCGGTTCCGGACCGGCCGCATCGGCTCAGGGTCGATACCGGCAGCGTCTGGGAGTCGGTTGCCGGCTACAGTCGCGCGGTCCGGATCCATGACCGCATTCTGGTCAGTGGCACCACGGCGACCCATGGCGGTGGCGAGGTCGTGTGCAAGGGCGATGTCCGCGGCCAGACCGTCTACATCCTCGACAAGATCGCGGCCAGTCTTTCCGCGCTCGGCGGCAGCCTCGAGGACGTGGTCAGGACCAGAATCTTCCTGCGCGACGCGGCGCAATGGGAGCCGGTGGCGAGGGTTCATGGCCGCTATTTCGCCGACATCCGCCCCGCCAATACCTTGGTCGAGGTTGCCAACCTGGTCGGCGACTACGATGTTGAGATCGAAGCCGAGGCGGTGACCGGATAGTCGCGTCCGCTGCCGGCGACACCGGGGGAAGGAGCGCCGTGCAGACGCAAGCCTTCGACTTCGTCGGCACCGCGGGACACAAGCTCTCCGGCCGACTCGACCTTCCGGATGAAGCGCCGCGCGGTCATGCGCTGTTCGCGCATTGCTTCACCTGCACCAAGAACTCGCTGGCCGCGGTCCGGATCGCCCGTGCACTCGCCGCTCGCGGTTTCGGGGTGCTGCGCTTCGATTTCACCGGCCTCGGCGGCAGCGGCGGACGCTTCGCCGATGCGGGCTTCAGCGGCGATGTCGGCGACCTGCTCTCCGCCGCCGACCATATGACCCGCGCAGGCCGGGCGCCGAACCTGCTGGTCGGCCACAGCCTTGGCGGCGCGGCCGTGCTGGCCGCCGCTTCCCAACTGACCGCGCCGCTGGCGGTCGCGACGGTGGCAGCGCCGTTCGACGTCCAACATGTCACCGGCCTCTTCAAGGGCGGGCTCGAGACCATCCTCGAGAAGGGCGAGGCCGAGGTCGATCTCGGCGGGCGCCCCTTCGTCATCCGGAAATCCTTCATCGACGACCTCAGGAATCACGACCAGGGGGCGCGGATCGCGCGGCTGCATCATCCGTTGCTGGTGCTGCATTCGCCCAAAGACCAAACCGTGGGCATCGAGAACGCATCGTCTATCTTCCTCGCCGCCAAGCATCCGAAGAGCTTCGTTTCGCTGGACGATGCCGATCATCTGCTGACGCGCGAGGCGGATGCGGTCTATGCGGCGGAGCTGATCGCCGTCTGGGCGTCGCGCTATCTCGACAACGCAGAAGTCCACAAAGAAAATGTGCCTTCGAGCATCCCTTGAACTTTTCGAGTCCCGATCCGATTTCGTTCGGACTATCCTGATCGTTGCGGCAGGGGATGAACGCCGGCAGCGAACAATCGGCGAAATTCGACGATGTGCGGTGCCGCGACCGAGATGTGGCGCGGTTGCAAGGCGGAGTGACGCATGAACGATCACCACCCCGGGCAGAGCCCGCTGCCGACCGGCCCCGCGCCGACGGCGGAGGCGGCTCCCACCGACCCGGTTCCAACACATTCCTCCGGCGGCGGCCGCTGGCGCTGGCTGCTCACCTGCGCCGTGATTGCCGTCGTGGTCTTCGGCGGCGGCTATTGGTACTTCCAGCGCCCGCCGGGTGCCGGGACCGCGCCAGCCGCTGCAGCAGCCATGCCGGCGCCCCAGGTGACGGTGGCGAAGCCGCTGAAGCAGCAGATCATGGAATGGGATGAGTTCACCGGCCAGTTCCAGGCGGTGGAGTCGGTCGAGATCCGCGCCCGCGTGAGCGGCTATCTCGACAAGATCGGATTCCAGGACGGTCAGCTCGTCAAGGAAGGCGATCTGCTGTTCGTGATCGATCCGCGGCCGTTCCAGATCACGCTGAAATCGGCACAGTCCGCCCTGACCTCCGCCAATGCACGCCTTGCGCTCTCAAAGCAGGAGCTGGAGCGCGCGCAGACCTTGAGGAAGAGCGACTTCACCTCCCAGAGCACGCTTGACCAGCGCCAGCAGGAGATGCTGAGCGCCGCGGCCGACGCACAGGTGGCGCAGTCGGCAATCAATGCCGCCCAGCTCAATCTCGACTTCACCCAGATCACCGCGCCGGTCTCCGGCCGGATCAGCGAGCACGAGGTCAGTATCGGCAATCTGGTGATGGGCGGCGACAACAGCAGCACGACGCTCCTCACCACCATCGTCTCGCTGGATCCGATCCGGCTGGTGTTCGATATGCCGGAATCCGCCTTCCTCGCCTATCAGCGGCGCACCGCCGAGGGGAAGTTGTTGTCGACCCGCGCCTCCGGGGTCGAGGTCCAGGGCCATCTGATGGATGAGAAGGACTGGAGCCTGAAGGGGACACTCGACTTCGTTGACAATCAGGTGAACCGCAGCTCCGGAACGATCCGTGCACGAGCACTCTTCCCAAATCCAGGCCTGCTGATCACGCCGGGCCAGTTCGGGCGGGTGCGCATCCCGGGCTCCGAGGCCTACCAGGCGATCCTCATCCCCGACAGCGCGATCGTCTCCGACCAGTCGCAGAAGATCGTCATGACGGTCGCCGCCGACGGCACGGTGACGCCGAAGCCGATCCGGCCCGGCCCGACCTACCAGGGCCTCCGCATCGTGCGTTCCGGCTTGACCGGCGACGAGACCATCATCATCGACGGACTGTTGCGGGCCCGCGCCGGTGGCAAGGTCGCGGCGCAGCCCGGAACCTTCGCGCTCAAGCCCGACGTCGAGAACTGAGAGGCTTAACCGGTGCGCCTCTCCCATTTCTTCATCGACCGGCCGATCTTCGCCAGCGTCGTTGCGATCTTCATCACGCTGATCGGCGCCGCCGCCTATTTCACCCTGCCGGTCGCGCAATACCCGGAGGTGGCGCCGCCGACCATCGAGATCCGCGCCAGCTATCCCGGCGCCTCCGCCGAGGTCGTCTCCAACACCGTCGCTACGCCGCTGGAGCAGCAGGTCAACGGCGTCGAGGACATGCTCTACATGACCTCCCAGGCGACCGGTGACGGCAACCTGGTGATCCAGGTCACCTTCAAGCTCGGCACCAATCTCGATACCGCCCAGGTCCTGGTGCAGAACCGGGTCGCGGTCGCGGAGCCGCGGCTGCCCGAGGAGGTGCGCCAGATCGGCATCACGGTGAACAAGAACTCGCCGGACCTGCTGATGGTCATCCACTTGAGCTCGCCGGACGGATCGCGCGACCAGCTCTACATGTCGAACTATGCGACCTTGAACATCAAGGATGTGCTCGCGCGCCTGGACGGCGTCGGCGACGTCCGGATCTTCGGCGCCCGCGACTATGCCATGCGCATCTGGCTCGATCCCGAGAAGATTGCCGCGTACAACCTCACCGCCGGCGACGTGGTGGCGGCGCTGCAAGGGCAGAACGTGCAGGTCGCGGCCGGCAGCCTCAACCAGCCGCCGGTGCCCAATGAGGGCGCATTCCAGCTCGGCATCGAGACCCTCGGCCGTCTCACCGACGACCGGCAGTTCCGCAACATCGTCGTCAAGTCCGATCCCGACGGACGGGTGATCCGCGTCGGCGATATCGGCCGGGTCGAGCTCGGGGCCCAGGACTACAGCGCCAACGGCTACCTCGACAAGCGCGCCGCCGTGCCGCTGCTGCTGTTCCAGCGCCCCGGGTCGAACGCTCTCGCGACGGCGGACGGAATCCTCGCCACCATGGGGGAACTCGCGAAGAGCTTCCCGCCCGGCCTCAAATACGACGTGGTCTACAACCCGACCGAGTTCATCGCCGAGTCCGTGGCCGAGGTGAAGAAGACCATCTACGAGGCGATCGGCCTGGTCGTCATTGTCGTCATCCTGTTCCTGCAGACCTGGCGGGCCTCGGTCATCCCGATCGTCGCCATTCCGGTCTCGCTGGTCGGCACCTTCGCGATCCTCGCGGCACTCGGCTTCTCCCTCAACAACCTCTCGCTGTTCGGCCTGGTGCTGGCGGTCGGCATCGTGGTCGATGACGCGATCGTCGTCGTGGAGAACGTCGAGCGGAACCTGCGGTCGGGCATGAGTCCGCGCGACGCCGCCCGCAACACGATGGACGAGGTCGGCGGCGCGCTGATCGCGATCGCCCTGACCTTGATTGCGGTCTTCGTGCCGGCGGCCTTCATCACCGGCATCTCCGGCCAGTTCTTCCGGCAATTCGCGGTCACCATCGCCGCAGCGACGGCAATCTCCTGCCTCATATCGCTGACCCTGAGTCCGGCACTCTGTGCCTTCCTGTTCAAGCCCCACGACCCACATCCGCCGCGGGCATCGCTGCCGGTGCGGATGATCCGCGGCTTCTTCAACGGCTTCAATTTCGGCTTCGAGCGGCTCTCCGCGGGCTATGGCGCACTGACTCGGCATCTGGTCCGGATCGCGGTGCTGGTGCTGGTGGTCTATGCCGGACTGATCGCGCTGACCGGCTGGCAGTTCAACCGCGCGCCCACCGGCTTCATCCCGCAGCTCGACCAGGGCTATCTCATCACCGTGCTGCAGCTGCCGCCGGGCGCCTCGCTGGCCCGTACCGATGCCGTCGTGCGGAAGGCGACCGACATCATCCTGAAGACGCCGGGCGTCGCCCATGCGGTGCCGTTCTCCGGCTTCGATGCCGCCACCTTCACCAATGCGCCCAATGCCGGTGCGATCTTCGTGCCGCTGCTGCCGTTCCACGAGCGCGCCGCGCAAGGCCTCTCGGCGCCGAAGATCCTCGCCGACCTGCGCACGCGCCTCGGCGCCATCCAGGAGGCCTTCAGCATCGTCATTCCGCCGCCGCCCGTGCGCGGCATCGGCACCGCGGGCGGCTTCAAGATGATGGTGCAGGACCGCCGCGGCCGCGGCCTCACCGCCCTCGAGGCCGCGGTGCAGGACCTCGCCGTCGCCGCCAACCGGACGCCGGGCTTGACCGGCGTGTTCTCGCTCTACAACACGAAGACGCCGAAGATCTACGCCAACATCGACCGGGCGCGGGCGGAGATGCTGGGTGTCACGCCCGACCAGGTGTTCCAGACGCTGGAGGTCTATGTCGGCTCGGTCTTCGTCAACGAGTTCAACTACCTCGGCCGCACCTATCGCGTCACCGCCCAGGCCGACGGCGGTTTCCGCGAGCAGCTCCACGACATCGAGAACCTGAAGACAAGGAACAATCTCGGCGAGATGGTGCCGCTGGGCTCCGTCGCTTCCTTCGAGGACATCACCGGTCCCTATCGCGTGCCGCGCTACAACCTCTATCCGGCGGCGGAATTGCAGGGCAACACGACGCCCGGCTATTCGACGGGCTACGGCCTCGCCAAGATGGAGGAGCTTGCCGAGCAGCGCCTGCCCGACGGCTTCGGCTTCGAATGGACCGAGCTTGCCTATCAGCAGAAGCTTGCCGGCAATACCGGCCTCCTGGTGTTCGGCGCCTCGGTCGTCTTCGTGTTCCTGGTGTTGGCGGCGCAATACGAGAGTTGGGCGCTGCCGCTCTCTGTCGTGCTGATCGTGCCGATGTGCCTGCTCGCCGCAGTGAGCGGTCTCCTCGCCCGCGGCATCGACGTCAACATCCTGGCCCAGGTCGGCTTCGTGGTGCTGGTGGGCCTTGCCGCCAAGAACGCGATCCTGATCGTCGAGTTCGCCAAGCAGGCGGAGGAAGCGGGCGCCGACCGGCGTCAGGCCGCGGTGCAGGCGGCGACGACGCGGCTGCGGCCGATCCTGATGACTTCGTTCGCCTTCATCCTCGGCGTCCTGCCGCTGCTGCTCGCGGTCGGCGCCGGCGCCGAGATGCGCCAGTCGCTCGGCACCGCCGTCTTCTTCGGGATGCTGGGGGTGACGTTCTTCGGCCTTATCTTCACGCCGGTCTTCTACGTCGCCGTGCGCTGGGCCGCGAGCCTCAGGAAGCCGAAGAAAGAAGCGGAGGCTCCGCGAGCCAAGGCATCGTCGGCGGACCGAGCCACGAACACGTGACGTAACATCTTCCGAAGCCGCTCCGAACCGCCCTCCATGAGCGCGAGCGATCGCGCCATGCGGAGCAGTTCGGGCCGAGGCGATGATCCTCTAGACGATCCCCGCCGATTGCTTCGCCACCGCCGGGCGTTCGTTCTGCTTGTGGCGGCGATAGCCGGACCAGCGATAGACGCCGAGCGGATCGATGGCGCCGCCGGAGCGGTGCCGCGCCATGCCGAGGATCGGAGTGACGTCGGTGTTGAAGGCGGCCTTCAGCGTGTCCAGGGCCATGAGGGCGTCGTTCTCCGCCTGGGCCTGCTCGAGCCGCGCCCGGTCGATGAGACAGGCCTGTGCATAGCGGCGCTGCAGCTCCATGGCGCTCGCCATCAGGCTCTCCACCGGATCGGTGACGTTGTGCGACTGGTCGAGCATGTAGGCGGGCGCCACATCCAGCGCCTTGCGGTCCGCGGCGTCCACCAGTTCGTTGAACACCAGGAAGAGCTGGAACGGATTGACCGAGCCGGCGTCGAGGTCGTCGTCGCCGTACTTGCTGTCGTTGAAGTGGAAGCCGCCCAATTTGCCGAACTGGATCAGGCGCGAGACGATCATCTCGATATTGGTGTTCGGCGCATGATGGCCGAGATCGACAAGGCAGCGCGCCTTCGGCCCGAGTTGCGACGCCGCCCAGAAGCTGGTGCCCCAGTCGGAGATCACGGTCGAGTAGAAGGCCGGCTCATAGAACTTGTGCTCGATGAAGACCAGCCAGTCAGCGGGCAGGGCGGCGTAGATCGCGCGCATACTCTCGAGATAGCGTTCGAGCGCGCGGGCGAAATGCTGCTGCCCGGCGAAGTTGGAGCCATCGGCGATCCAGACCGTCAGCGCCTTCGAGCCCAGGGACTTGCCGAGCTCGATGCAGTCGATGTTGTGCGCGACCGCCTGCTCGCGGGTGGCGCGGTCGGTGTGGCTGAGGCTGCCGAACTTGTAGGAGAGCTTCTGGCTCGCCTGGTCCTGGAAGGTGTTGGAGTTGACCGCGTCGAAGCCGATCCCGAGCTCCGCCGCGAGCTGCTTCGTCGCGTTGAGGTCGCTCGGCCGGTCCCAGGGGAAGTGCAGCGAGACCGTCGGCGTCGCACGGGTCAGCTTCTGGATGGTCGCGCAGTCTTCGAGCTTGTCGAAGACGTTCCGGGGCTCGCCGACGCCGGGGAAGCGGGCGAAGCGGGTGCCGCCGGTCCCCACGCCCCAGCTTGGGAGCGCGACGCCGAATCCGGCGACGGCCTTGGTCACCGCTTCGATGTCGCTGCCGCCGCGGGCGAGCTTGCGGGCGAGCGCGTCGAAATCCTCCTGGAGCGCCGGCAAGGCCTTGGCGTTCTGTTCCGCGATGTCGGTCGTGGATATGCGATACGTGCCCGTCATGGCATCCTCCCAGGATGGTTCTTGTCGTTATCGCGTGAAGGCGATGGCATTGCCGGCATCGACGTTGAGGATATTGCCGGTGGACTTGGTCGCCTCGGCGCAGAAGAACCGCACCGCGGCGGCGATGTCTTCGGGGTAAACGGAGAGCTTCAGCAGGCTGCGCTGGCGATAATGCTCCTCGAGCTGGCTGGTCTCGATCTTGTAGGCCTCGGCCCGCTCCTTCAGCCAGTCGCCGCTCCAGATCGTGGAGCCGCGCAGCACCGCGTCCGGATTGACGACATTGACGCGGATTCCGATCGGCGCGCCCTCGAGCGCGAGGCAGCGGGCGAGATGCACCTCCGCCGCCTTCGCCGTGCAATAGGCCGAGGCGTTGGGCGAGGCGGCCATGGCGTTCTTCGAGGCGATGAACACAATGCTGCCGCCGATTCCCTGGACCTTCAGCGTGCGGAATGCCTCGCGGCTGACCAGGAAATAGCCGGTCGCCAGCACCGACATATTCTTGTCCCAGAGCTCGAGCGAGGTTTCCTCGATCGGCGCCGAGGAGGCGATGCCGGCATTGGAGACCAGGATGTCGAGGCCGCCGAACTGTCGTGCGGTGGCGGCGAAGGCGGCAATCACCGTCTTCTCGTCGGTCACGTCCACCGTGACGCCCCAGACCCGGTCCTTGCCATGGCGCCCGGCGAACTCCTTGACCGTGGCGTCGAGCCGGCCGGCGTCGATGTCCGCCAGTGCGACGCAGGCGCCTTCGCCGAGCAAGGCCTCGGCCGTTGCGCGGCCGATGCCGCCGGCGCCGCCGGTGATGAAGGCGACGCGCCCGGCGAGGCTCTTCGGCTTCGGCATCCGCTGCAGCTTCGCCTCTTCCAGGAGCCAGTACTCGATGTCGAAGGCTTCCTGCTCGTCGAGGCCGACATAGGTGTCGACGCCGCTGGCGCCGCGCATCACATTGATGGCGTTGACGTAGAACTCGCCCGCGATCCGCGCCGTCGCCTTGTCGGCGGCGAAGGTCAGCATGCCGACGCCGGGCACCAGGAAGACGACCGGGTTGGGATCGCGGAGCGCCGGGCTGTTCGCCCGCTTGCAGCGCGCGTAATAGGCGGCGTAGTCGGCGCGATAGGCTTCGAGGGCCGGATCGAGCCCGTTCAGGGCCTTGGCGTTGTCCGTCGCGTTCACGTCGAAATGCAGCACCAGCGGCCGGATCTTGGTGCGCAGGAAATGATCCGGGCAGGAGGTGCCGAGTGCCGCGAGCTTCTCCAGGTCCTTGGAGCAGACGAATTCCAGGACCTCGGGCGAATCGTTGAAGTGCCCGACCTTTGGCTGTTGTGCCGAGATCCGGCCGCGAATGACCGGCATCAACGCCGAGGCGGCGCGGCGGCGCTCCTCCGGCGCGAGCGGCGCCATGGTACTGCCGCCGAACAGAGTCTTCGCCGCGGTCTTCGCCTTCAGCCAGGCATCCGCCTTGCGGATGATGGCGAGCGTCTGCTCGTAGCAGTCCTTTGAGGTATCGCCCCAGGTGAAGAGGCCGTGGCCGGCGAGCACGATGCCCTTCAAGGCCGGGTTCTTTGTCGCCATCTCGCCGAGCTTCAGGCCGAGGTCGAAGCCCGGCCGCTGCCACGGCAGCCAGCCGATCTCCGGCCCGAACACCTCCTTGGTCAGCGCCTCGCTTTTCGCCGCGGCGGCGATGGCGATCACCGCGTCGGGATGCATGTGATCGACATGGCGCTTCGGGATGAAGGCGTGCAGCGGCGTGTCGATCGAGGCCGCGCGGGGATTCATGTTGAAGGTGCAATGGGCGAGATAGCCCACCATCTCGTCCTCCTGGGCGAGGCCGCGATAGATCCGCTTCAGGCCCTCGAGCTTGTCGAGATAGAGCGTCGCGAAGCCGTCGAGCTTCATCGAGCCAAGGTCGCCGCCGGAGCCCTTGACCCAGAGCACGGTGACGGTCTCGCCTGTGAGCGGGTCGTTCGAGGGAATCTTCGCCGAGGTGTTGCCGCCGCCGTAATTGGTGACGCGGAGATCGGCGCCCAGCAGGTTGGAGCGATAGAGCAGCAGCTCCGGCTCGCTCATGCCCTTGGCCTTCTCGTCGTTCCAGAGCGAGGGGATGCCGTCTGCTGCGCTCACCGAGCTGCTCCCATGAATTCGAATTGCCAATTCGTCAAATCTGCTCACGCCGGGAAGGCGTGCCGGATTCGATAGGCCCATGTATCGCCAAGGTCAATGGATTCCGCTCACTCTGCATCGCAACAAGAGTGTTGTGCGACGCAATATGAGCGAATTTGAACAATTCAGTTTGACGCCCATCGCCGATCCGGGCTATTCGGACTCCATGCTGCAGCGGCAACGCCATCACATGATCTGCGAGATCGTCGCGAGCCGGGGCTTCGCGACGGTGCCCGACCTGATGGCGCGGCTCGATGCCTCCCGCGCGACCGTCGCCCGCGACATCCAGGAGCTGGCGCTCGCCGGCCGCCTCCGCAAGGTGCGCGGCGGCGCCGAGGCGATGCACGGCGCGCCGGCTCTGGCCGAACCCAATTTCGACGCCAACCAGCTCAGGAACCGCGAGCTGAAGCGGGCCATCGCCCGGGTGGCCGCCGAGCTCTGCCAGCCGGGCGAATCCATCATCATGGACGGCGGCACCACCACCTTCGCCATGACCGAGTTCATCGCCGGGCGCGATCTCGAGGTGCTGACCAATTCCTTCCCGATCGCGGAATACCTGGTGAAGCGCGGCCAGGCGCGGGTGATCCTGCCGGGTGGCGAGATCTTTCGCGAGCAGGGCCTGATCCTCTCGCCGTTCGAGGACGACACCATCGAGCGCTTCGTCGCCTCGAAGATCTTCATCGGCGCCCGCGCCATCACCCAGCACGGCCTGATGCAGACCGATCCGCTGCTGATCCGCGCCGAGCAGAAGCTGATCCGCCAGGCCGAGACCATGATCGTGCTCGCCGACAGCAGCAAGTTCACCAACCGCGGCAGCCTGATCCTCTGCCCGCTGGAACGCATCAACACCGTCATCACCGACGACGGCATCGACGAGGGCACGCAGAAGATGCTCACCGATGCCGGTATCAAGGTCGTCATCGCGCATCCGTTGCAAGCCGCTTCGGTCGCGTGAACCAAGACGCCG
>DATKNM010000123.1:0-6219 GCA_035541335.1 Binatia bacterium | reverse complement strand
CGAAGTGGCAGCAAAAACAAAGGGCCGCTCCTGCGCGGCCCTTTTGGAGGTTTAGAAAATCTAAAACTTGCCGCAGGTGGAGTGATACCGCAGCGACGCGAAACCTTCGCGAAGCGGCATCGCGAAATCTCTCTTCGGGATCGGAGATCAGTGTGCGGCGGCAGCCGCGTCGCGCGCGCTCTTCCGGGCGCGCACGCTCTCGCTCTTCAGCTGGCCGCAGGCGGCCATGATGTCCTCGCCGCGCGGCGTGCGGACCGGGCTTGCGTAGCCGGCGTCGAACACGATGGCGGCGAACTTCGCAATCGCCGCGTCGGTGGAGCGCTCGAAGGGGGCGCCGGGCCAGGGATTGAAGGGGATGAGGTTGACCTTCGCCGGGATGCCCTCGATCAGCCTCACGAGGGCGCGCGCCTCGGCCGGGCTGTCGTTCACGTCCTTCAGCATCACGTATTCGAAGGTGATGCGCCGCGCGTTGTTGAGCGTGGGATAGTCGCGGCAGGCCTGCATCAATTCCGCGATCGGGTACTTCTTGTTGATCGGCACGATCCGGTCGCGGAGCTCGTCGTTGACGGCATGGAGCGAGATCGCGAGGTTGACGCCGAGATCGGCGCCGGCCTTGGCGATCATCGGCACCACGCCCGCGGTCGAGAGCGTGATCTTGCGCTTGGAGATCGAGATGCCCTCATGGTCCATCACGATCTTCAGCGCTTTGGCGACGTTGTCGTAGTTGTAGAGTGGCTCGCCCATCCCCATCATCACGATGTTGGAGAGCAGGCGCCCGTCCTGCGGGCTCGGCCATTCGCCGAGAGCGTCGCGGGCGTTCATCACCTGGCCGACGATCTCGCCGGCGGCGAGGTTCCTGACCAGGCGCTGGGTGCCGGTGTGGCAGAACTTGCAGGTCAAGGTGCAGCCGACCTGGGAGGAGACGCAGAGGGTGCCGCGATCCTCCTCCGGGATGTGCACCGATTCCGCTTCCTGGCCGTCGGCGAACTTCAGCAGCCACTTGCGCGTGCCGTCGATCGACTGGCGGTCGACGCTGATGCCGGGGCGGCCGACCGTGAAGTGCTCGGCGAGCGCCGCGCGGAACGGCTTCGCGAGGCTGGTCATCTTCTCGAAGTCGATCTCGCCGCGGTGATAGATCCAGTGCCAGAGCTGGCGCGCGCGGAAGGCGGGCTCGCCGATCTCCTTCATGAGTTCGGTCAGTTCCGCGCGGGAGAGGCCGACCAGGACGCGCTTTCCATCCGCGGCCTCGCGCGGCGCCTCGAACACCTCGGCGTGGTGGCTGGTGCTCATCTGCGGACGCCTACTTGCATGCATTCACCGCCGCATCGTAGGCCTTGCCGAAGCCGCTGAGGTTGTAGGTGTCCTGCACCTTCTCGCCCTTCGCCGAGGCGGCGTTCACCACCAGCCAGTCGGCGTGCTGCATGGCGGCGACCATGTCCCTGTCCTCAGCATCGCTGTCGGCCCAGGCACGGCCGACCGCGAACTTCTTCAGCGTGAAGCGCTTGCGGCCGATCTTCACCTGCACCGGCTTGCCGTCCTGGGGCGGGAAGCCGAGCACGATCGAGACCTGGTCCTTGGCCGCGGCATCGGGCGCCTGGATCACCATCACCGCCGCCTGGCCGCGCTTCGCCGCCTTGCCGATGGTGCCGGCGGGCGTGCTCTGGCTATAGCACATGAGCCGCCCCTTATCCTCGAAGGTGAAGGCACCCCACGACTTGAAGCTGCCGACCGACATCGGCACCGAGGGCGTGGCCTGCTGCGAGCCGGGCGCCGCTTTCGGCGTCGCCGGATCGGCCTGGGCGGGATCGGCCTGGGCGGGATCGGCCTGGGCCGGGTCGGCGCCCTGTGCTGGATCGACGGGCGGGTCCTCCTGGGCCAAAGCCGGCGCGGCGGCGATGCAGAGGGCTGCCAGCCAGAGGGCCGCCAGGCCGGCGGCGATCATGGTCTTCAATCGGTCATTCATGGCCGGGGATGTATCAGCTGGATCGGGGAAAATCCACCCGTGACGGAGAATTGTGATCGCCTGCGGTCAGTCGGGATTGCCCAACGCTTTCAAGCGGTTCCGCTTCCAGACCGGGAGGCCGTGGCGGTGCCGCTTCTGGGCCGCCGCGGGGCCGCCGACCCGGACCGGCCGCTCGGCGAAGCGCCCGAGGCTGATCATCCGGTCGTACATCACGATCGCCCCGGCGACCGCCAGGTTGACGCAGAACTTGGTGGGGATCTTGACGATGAAATCGCAGCGCTCCTGCAAGGCCGGCGAGAGCGAGTCGCGCTCGGCGCCGAGCACATAGGCGGCGGCGAGGGGATGGGTGAAGCTCGGGAGATCGACCGCATCCTCGGTGATCTCGATGCCGATCAACCGGCAGCCGACCGGCAGGGTGAAGTCCGCCACCTTGTCGTAGAGTTGCACCGGCAGGCTGTTGAAGGCGACCGAGGTGTCGCTGGCCAGCACCGCGGCGACGTCGAACTCGGCGGCGATCGCGAAGGCGAAGCTGGCCTGGAAGGCATGGGCGGTCCTGAGGACCGCGCCGAGGTTCATCGGCTTCGAGATGCCCTCGACCCCGATGCCGAAATAGCCGCGCGCCTTCGCGCCGGCGCTCTCTTGCACGTCCGTGATGCTCGGATGTCCCATGGCGCGAACATAGCGCCGAGCATTCCGGAAGGCTATTGGGGCTCTTCGATCGGCTTCAGCTTGCCGTTCCTGTTCGGGCGGGTAGCGAGGATGAGGCCGATCACGATCACGATGCTGCCGAGGACGTTCATGACGGTCGGTGCCTCCTCGAGGAAGAAGAAGCCGAGCAGGGTCGCCACCACCGGCTGGCCGTAGCCCATCAGCGAGGCCATGGCCGTCGGCACGGTCTTCAGGCCGCGGTTGAACAGGCTGTAGCTGGCGACCGTGATCGCCGCATAACCGACGATGTAGACCCAGTCGTACAGCGACTGCGGCACGCTGCGCGCGTCGATCAGGAAGCCGACCGGCGCTGCGCCCACCGAGGCCCAGAAGATCAGCCAGAACGACACGACCTGGGTGTCGTGCGCGCGGCAGAGCCGGGCCGAGATCAGCAGCGAGAAGGCGTAGAAGCCGGCGGCGCCCAGCGCCCAGAGATCGCCGGAGACGCTGGATTGGCCGCCATCGTTGGCCTGCACCACCATCATCAGCAGGCCGAGGAAGGCGATCCCGCCGCCGATGGCGAGGCGGAGCGTGATGCGCTCGCGGAATATGAGGTAGTTCGCGACGGCGGTGATCACCGGATAGACCATCACCAGCACCGTGCCCTCGAGAATCGTCGTGGTGACCAGCGAGCGGTTCCAGCACATCAGGTCGCCGGAGAGCAGCAGGCCGCCGAGGGCGGCCCAGAACATCGTGCGGGGCGGCAGCATCACCGAGCGGCGCACGAGGAAGAGTGCGAGCGGCAGGCCGAGGAACAGGCGCCAGAATGCGGTCGCCGCCGGGTCGACCGGACTGTCGCGCACCAGCACGGGGCCGATACCAGAGAGGATAACGGCCAGCACCATCAAATTGATTGCAGCCCGCAAAGCGTCCCCAGTTGCAGCATCCGGAAGCCGCCGCTTGATCCTGCCCACGGCGCGTCGACTCGGATGAGACTTCTGTCCCGCGGCCACACTCTCCCGCCGGGTGTGGCCCCGTCAAACAAAAGTTGTCACGGGCGGCGGAAAAAGCCGATCCCACACCAGTGGGTGCGGCCGATGAGCGGGCCTCGCAACCGCAGCGTGCAGGTGTAGGATTCGGAGAATCTACAGCGCGCCGCCGCGGAGACCGGCGAGCACCAACTTCATGACGGCGCGGATCTCGGCGTCGTTGCGACGGCCGCCGGATTCCTTGACATGGTGGGGGTGATGGAACATCGCGGTCGCCTGGAGGACGGCGCGTGCCGCGGCATCGGCATCCTTCACCTTGAACTCGCCCTGGGCGATGCCGTCGCGGATGATGCGCGCGATCTGGCCGCGAAGCTCGGCGACATGCTCCTCCACCACGTCGCGCACCGCCTGGGCGAGGGCGTGATAGGTCGCGAACAGCTCGGGATCGTCCAGCACCTTGGCGCGCTTGGCGGCGGCGAGGGTGGTGACCCAGCGCTCCAGCCGCTCGGACGCCTTGCCGGGGCCTTGGGCGATGGTCTCCAGCGGCCGGAGAATCTTCTTCAGCCAGCGCTCGGCCACGGCATCGTGCAGCGCCGCCTTGCTGGCGAAGTGGCGATAGACATTGGCATGGCTCATCTCGAGCGCGCGGGCGACGTCGACCACCGTGGTCTTCGCCGGCCCGTGGCGGCGCAGCAGCTCCTCCGCCGCCAGCAGAATGCGCTCCCGCGTGTCTGCCGGTTTTGTCTCGGCCGGCTTGACCGCGCCGCGCTTGATGCCCTTGCCCATCCCCTCCTTATCAGGCGGAACGACGTTCGCTGTCCAGCATCGCCATGCCGTGCTTGTCATAGCGGTCGCCGGCGACCGCGTCGGCGGGCACCGCGGCCTCGATTGCCGCCAGCTCCTGGGCCGAGAGCTTGATCTCGACCGCCTTGACGGCTTCGGCGAGGCGCTTGCGGTTCTTGGTGCCGACCAGCGGGACGATGTCGCTGCCGCGCGCCGCCGCCCAGGCGATCGCGAGCTGTGCCGCGGTGACGCCTTTCTGTTTCGCGATCGCTTCCAGCTGGGCCACGAGGACGAGATTGCTGGCGAGGTTCTCGCCCTGGAAGCGCGGCGAATGGTTGCGCCAGTCCTTGGGGCCGAGGTCCTTGGCCTTCAGGCCGCCGATGAGGCCACGGCTGAGGACACCATAGGCCGTCACCGAGATGCCGAGTTCGCGCAGGGCGGGGAGAATCTCCGCCTCGATGCCGCGCGCCATCAGGCCGTATTCTATCTGCAGCGCCGCGATCGGATGCACCTTGTGGGCGCGGCGGATGGTGGCGGCTCCCATCTCGGAGAGACCGATATGTCGGACGTATCCTGCCTTCACCATCTCGGCGATGGCGCCGACCGTGTCCTCGATCGGGACCTGCGGGTCGAGCCGTGCCGGCATGTAGAGGTCGATGTAGTCGGTATTGAGCCGTTTCAGCGTGTAGGCGAGTGCCGTCTTCACTGCAGCGGGCCGCGCGTCGAAGCCGAGGAAGCCGGCATCCGGCCCGCGCTGGGCGCCGAACTTCACCTGGATGAAAGCCTGTTTGCGCTTCCCGCCCTTCAGCGCCTCGCGCAGGATGAGCTCGTTATGGCCCATGCCGTAGAAGTCGCCGGTGTCCAAGAGGGTGATCCCGGCGTCCAGCGCCGCATGGATGGTGGCGACGCTCTCCGCTTCGTCGGCCGGCCCGTAGAAGTCCGACATGCCCATGCAGCCCAAGCCGATCGCCGAGACCTCCGGCCCGTTCCGTCCCAACCGCCGCATCTCCATCGTCTTCCTCCATGGTGAGTTTAGGAGTGACAAAATATGTAATCTGTCACTCGCGTCAAGAGGTGCGATCGAAGAATCTTGTCGCCGGACGATTCCCGCTCGGCACGCCGTGCGCGTGGTGAACGCTAAACTCCGAACTTGCCGCGGAGGATCCCGACCGCACGATCGATGAAGAGGCGCACCTTGGGCGCGAGATAGCGGCCGGCAGGGTGGACGAGATGGACGGGGATCGGCGGCTGCGGCTGGTCCTCGAACAGCCGGACGAGGCGCCCCTCGGCTTCCGGCAGCGCCGCCTGATAGGAGATCAGCCGCACGATCCCGCCGCCGGCCGCCGCGGCATCGATCGCCGCCTGGATCGAATTGACGACGAGGCGCGGTCGGATCGCGACCGCGACCTCCGCGCCGTTCTCCTGGAAGGTCCATCGGTCCGGCGCCGGGCTCAATCCGGTGCTCGCGATGACGGTGTGTCCCTTCAACTCGCGGAAGCGTTGTGGCCGGCCATGGGCCGCGAGATACGCGGGGCTCGCGCAATAGACCCGCCGCACCTGCCCGACCTGGATCGCCTGCAGCGTCGAATCCGGCAGCTGCGCGATGCGGAGGCCGAGATCGATGCCCTCATCGACGAAGGAGACGATGCGGTTCAAGAGCAGCAGCGAGAGATCGACCTCCGGATAGTCGCGCATGAAGTCCTGGGCGATCGGCAGGATGTGGAGGCGGCCGAACATCTCCGGCGCAGTGATGGTGAGGAGGCCGCGCGGCGTCGCCTGCTCGCCGGCCGCCGAGAGTTCGAGGGCGGCGAACTCGGCCAAGGCGCGGCGCGCCTG
>DATKNM010000122.1:0-2571 GCA_035541335.1 Binatia bacterium | reverse complement strand
GAGGCCAAGCATGCGGTAGCCCTCGATCACCTCGTTCGAGCGATCGACGAAGCTGCCATCCTCCATCGGAAACTTGAACGGGTTGCCCTTGTTGGTCGTGCCGAGGATGGTGCCGCCGAGCCGCAGCAGGTCGCTGGAGAGAGCTCGAGCGTCCAGCTCCTCGGCCTCGATCGGGCGGGCCATCAGGCCGGCGGTGCCGTTGCGGATCCCCACCACCTGCCAGCCGTTGCCGATCGTGGCCCGCGCATAGACCGCGCGAATGACGGCGTTCAGCCCGGCGCAATCGCCGCCGCTGGTCAATAACCCGATCCGCTTCATCGTCCCTTAAATCCCCGGTCTTGCAATTTGACGGATGCTTCCGACTATTAGCATAGAACAAGGGATAGCCAAGCCATAGCCTTATGAACCCTACGGACTTTTATTCAGTGGACCCGACGCGGGGCGTGATCGCCGTCGCGGGCGAGGACCGACAGACCTTCCTCCAGGGGCTGATCAGCAACGATACGCGCCACGTTGCGCAGGATCGCGCGCTCTACAGCGCGTTCCTGACGCCCCAAGGGAAATTTCTTCACGACTTCTGCCTGGTGGAGGCCGGCGGTCCGGATGGACCGCGCACTCTGCTCGATCCCGAGGCCGAGCGCCGCGCGGATCTCATCAAGCGGCTCTCGATGTACCGGCTGCGCTCCAAGGTGAAGGTCACCGATGTCGCCGGCGATCTTGCCGTCGTCGTCTTCTGGGGGCCGGGCGCCCTTGCGAAGCTCGGCCTGTCCGCGACCGCCGGCGCGGCGAGGCCGCTGGGCGGCGGCGTAGTCTTCACCGATCCGCGCCTGCCTGCGCTCGGCGCCCGCGCCTTCCTGCCGCGCAGTGAAGTTGAAGCGGCGGTAGCCGGCTTTGCCGCGGCACCGATCGCCGATCACGAGCGCCTGCAAGCGAGCCTCGGCGTCCCCGCCGGGAGCCGCGACCTCGTGCCCGAGAAGGGCATCCTGCTGGAGAACGGCTTCGAGGAGTTGAACGCCATCGACTGGGACAAGGGCTGCTACATGGGCCAGGAGCTGACTGCCCGCACCCGCTATCGCGGCCTGGTGCGGAAGCGCCTGCTGCCGGTCGCGATCGACGGCGCCGCGCCGGAACCGGGCACGGCCCTCATGCTGGGCGAGGTCGAAGCCGGCGAGCTTCGCAGCGTCGCGCCCGGCGGCGGGCTCGGCCTCGCCATGATCCGCATCGAGCATCTCGACCGAGCCCGCACCGAGGGCCTCACCGCCGGCACCGCCCGCCTCCGCCCCACCGTCCCGGACTGGATGCGCCTGCCGGAGCAGGTCGGTTAGTTCGATCCAGTCACCGGTTTCATCCAACAGCCGCGCCCTCTAGACTGCGCACCTTCTTTCTTTGGGGGCCGTCATGAAGAAGAAACCACGCTTGCGCGATCTCGGCATCACCTTGGGGCAGATGCCGCCGGGGCCGTTGAACGCGATCACCGATGTCGCCGGCGTCAGCGTCGGCTCCGCGACCCTGATCCGCGACGAGCCCAATGTCGTCCGCACCGGCGTGACGGCGATCTGGCCGGCGGCCGACATCTTCACCGACTTCTGCTTCGCCGGCTTCCACAGCTTCAACGGCAACGGCGAGATGACCGGCACGATCTGGCTCGCCGAGCAGGGCCTCCTCGCCTCGCCCATCTGCATCACCAACACCCATGCGGTGGGCGTGGTGCGCGATGCGATCTGCGTGCTCGCCGCCCGGCGCGGCATCGAGCAGGCCTGGCACCTGCCGGTGACGGCGGAGACCTGGGACGGCTGGCTCAGCGACGCCGAAAGCTTCCCGGTGACACAGGACCTCGCGATCCGCGCGCTCGAATCCGCGCAAGGCGGCCTGGTCGCCGAAGGCAATGTCGGCGGGGGCACCGGCATGATCGCCCATGAATTCAAGGGCGGCACCGGCACTGCCTCGCGCAAGGTGCCGGCCGAGCGCGGCGGCTGGACCGTCGGCGCGCTGGTGCAGGCCAATTACGGCGACCGCAAGCTGCTGCGCTGCGGCTCGGCCCCGGTCGGCCTCGAGATCAGCACCGACGTTGTGAAGAGCGCGCACTGGACGCCGCAGGACGGCCAGGGCTCGATCATCGTGATCCTGGCGACCGACGCTCCACTGCTGCCGATCCAGTGCCAGCGCCTGGCGCGCCGCGCCACGACCGGCTTGGCGTGGGTCGGCGGCTACGGCTCCAACGGCAGCGGCGACATCTTCCTCGCCTTCTCCACCGCGAACCGGGTGCCGATCCGTTCGAAGATGACGGACGTCCGCATGCTCGGCCTCGACGATTGCACGCCGCTCTTCCAGGCGGCGGCCGAGGCGACCGAGGAGGCGATCTGGAACGCCCTCGTCGCCGCCGAGACCACGACCGGCTACAAGGGTCACACCGCCCACGCCGTGCCGCATGATCGCCTGCAGGAGGTGGCGGCCAAGTATCGGATGCGGTGAGTCAGCGCCAGTTTCTTTGCGGCGCTTCGGCAGCGAGCGCGGCCACAGCCTGCTCCATCGCCTTGGTGAAGTCCGGGCGGCTGCCGGTCCAGGCGACGG
>DATKNM010000121.1:0-3033 GCA_035541335.1 Binatia bacterium | reverse complement strand
GACCTCCCGGCCGAGACCCGGCATCTCGATTTCTATCGCGCCGCCATTGGTCTTACCGACAAGACCTGGCAGTGCTGGGCCCTGGGCGGCTATCGCGTCGAGGATGCGATCGAGATGGCGGCGATCGCCCATGGCAAGACGCGCGAGCAATTGAAGGCCGCGCCGGTCACGCTCACCATCGTCAATTCCAACTCGCCGCTCCGGCTCGACATTCCGATGGGGGAAGGCCTCGCCGCCATGGCGAAGGCCCGCCAGCCGGTGGCGATGACGCCCTTCACCTTGGCCGGCGCCATGAGCCCGGTGACGATCGCCGGCGCGCTTGCGCAGCAGAACGCGGAGGCGCTGGCGCTGATCGCGCTCTCGCAGATCTACAGCCCCGGCGTACCGGTGATGTACGGCGGCTTCACCTCCAACGTCGATATGCGCACCGGATCGCCGGCCTTCGGCACGCCGGAATATGCCAAGGCGGCGCTGGCCAGCGGGCAGCTGGCAAGGCGCTACAAGATTCCGTTCCGCTCCTCCAACGTCACCGCCTCCAACTGCGTCGATGTGCAGGCCGCCTATGAGAGCGGCATGTCGCTCTGGGGCACGATCATGGGCGGGGTCAACCTGATCGAACATGCGGCGGGCTGGCTCGAAGGCGGGCTCACGGCATCCTTCGAGAAGCTGATCCTCGACGCCGAGATGCTGCAGATGATGCGGGCGTTCCTGAACCCGATCCAGATCGACGAGGAGAGCCTTGGGCTGGAGGCGATCCGCGAAGTCGGGCCCGGCGGGCATTTCTTCGGCACCGGCCACACCCTCGCCCGCTTCGAGCGCGCCTTCTACGAGCCGATGCTGAGCGACTGGCGCAACTTCGAGAACTGGCAGGACAGCGGGGCCAAGACCGGCACCGAGCGCGCCAACGCGATCTGGAAAGAGCTGCTGCGCACCTATGAGGCACCGCCGCTCGATCCCGCCGTCGCCGAAGCGCTCGACGCCTATGTGGCGCGGCGCAAGGAAGAGATCGCCCGGCAATCGGCGTGAACACGGGAATGTGTGCCCGTACCCTTCACCGCGGCGAGGATTTTCGCTAGGATTCCGTCCCTTCGGGGAGGATTCCATGCGCGGTCTCTTGCTGGCGGTTTTCGCCATGCTGGCAATTGCGACTTCCGCCGCAGCGGAGCCGCGGGTGGCGCTGGTGATCGGCAATTCCCGCTATGGCGGCGATCTCCCGAAGCTCACCAACCCGGCCAACGACGCCGAGCTGATGGCAAGTACGCTGAAGCGGCTCGGCTTCCAGGTGGTGAAGGTCGAGGATGCCGACCTCAATCAGATGAAGCGGGCGATCGCCGATTTCGGCGATCTCCTCGCCAGCGCGGGACCGACGGCGGTCGGCCTCTTCTACTACGCCGGCCACGGACTGCAGATTTCCGGGGTCAATTACCTGATCCCGCTCAAAGCCAACATCCAGAAATCGACGGATGCGGATCTCGAAGCCGTCTCGGCCGATCTCGTGCTGAAGCAGATGGAATATGCCGGGAACGCCCTCAACATCGTCATCCTCGACGCCTGCCGCAACAATCCGCTCTCTCGCGGCATGCGCTCGGCGGGCGGCGGTCTCGCGCGCATGGATGCGCCGATGGGGACCTTCATCGCCTATTCGACGGCGCCCGGCGAGACCGCGGCCGACGGCACGGGCAAGAACAGCCCCTACACGCTCGCGCTCGCCAAGGCGATGCAGAAGCCGGGGATCGCCATCGAGGAGACGTTCCGCGACGCACGCGTGGACGTGATCACCGCGACCAACAAGGAGCAGGTCCCCTGGGAGTCCTCCTCCCTCACCGGCGCCTTCTATTTCCAACCGGGGACGCAGACCGCCGGCATCGCGGCACCGGCGGTACCCAGCGCGCCGGCCGCGCCGGCACAGCCCGCCGCGCCGGCGGCGATCGTGCCGAGCGCGACTTCGTCTGGACAGAGCATCGGCAAGGGCTGCGGCGATCAATGTCCCGAGATGGTCACGGTCCCGGGCGGATCCTTCAAGATGGGCTCACCCGACGACGAGGCCGATCGGATGCGATATGAGGGACCGCGGAAGACCATCCGGATCAAGTCCTTCGCGATCGGTAAGTTCGACGTGACCGTCGGCCAGTTCGCGGCCTTCATCAAGGCGAGCGGTTACCAGCCGACCCAACGCTGCGACATCAACGGCAACGCCAGTCTCTCCAACGGGAGCTGGGACAATCCAGGTTTCAACCAGGGCAGCAAGGAGCCGGTGGTCTGCGTGAACTGGAACGACGCTGAAGCCTATGCACAATGGCTCGCGAAGGCGACAGGGAAACCGTACCGGCTGCCGAGCGAGGCGGAATGGGAATATGCCGCCCGTGCCGGAGAGACCGGCGCGCATTATTGGGGCAGCGGCATCGGCGGCGCCTGCGCCTATGCCAACGTCGCCGACCGGACGGCGCAACAAGAGCACGCGAACTGGACAGTCGCCGATTGCGACGACCATTTCGCGCTCACGTCGCCGGTCGGCGCGCTGAAACCGAACACCTTCGGCCTCTACGACATGCTCGGCAATGTGAAACAGTGGGGCGACGGCTGTGCCACCGATTCCATCGACGACATCCCGGCCGACGGATCGCCGGCCTCCGGCACCTGCGGCGACCGCCCGGTGCGCGGCAGCGCCTGGAACTCGCCGCCCGACCTCGTGCGCCTCGCCCGCCGCGAACGGGCGAAGGATACCTACGCCGCCTTCAACTACGGATTCCGGGTGGCGCTCGGTCAGTGATCGCAGCAAAAAGCCCCGCGTCTCGCGACGCGGGGCTTTTTCTAACGTGCGAGCCCTCGGCTCAGATCACCGATTGGATCCAGTCGGCGAGCTGCTGCTTCGGCAGGGCGCCGATCTTGGTGGCGGCGACCTGGCCGTCCTTGAACACCATCAGGGTCGGGATGCCGCGGATGCCGTACTTCTTCGGCGTCGCCGGGTTGTGGTCGATGTTGATCTTGGCGATCTTCAGCTTGCCTTCGAGCTTCTGGCCGATCTCCTCCAGG
>DATKNM010000120.1:0-2306 GCA_035541335.1 Binatia bacterium | reverse complement strand
GCGCACGGTGACACCGCTCTCGTTCGCGGTGCGCTCCAGCATGCGCTTCGATCCCAGCGGCTTGTACTCGTCCTTGTGCAGGTGATAGGCGATCACGTCCTTCGCCTTGGCATAGCCGGCGGCGGCGATGTGCGGCGCGTTATAGGGCGGATGGAACGGCATCATCAGCATGGGGAGGGAGTCGAAACCCTCCACCATGACGCCGATCTCCTCGTTGGTGGAGAAGCTCATCGGCCCGAGGGCGCGGCGCTTGCCCTTGCGCCGCAGCCAATCCTCGGCGGCGGCGATCAGGGCACGGAACACTTCCGGGTCGTCCTCGGCGTCGAGGAATCCGAACTGGCCGGTGTGGCCGCCGTATTTCGCGTCATGCAGCTTGTCGAACTGGGCGGAGATCCGGCCGACCACCTTGCCGTCGCGGCGCGCCAGGAATAGCTGCACTTCGGCGTGGTCGAAGAACGGATTGGTCTTGGGCGACAGCGCTTCGGCGCGCTCCATGTCGAGCGGCGCGACATAGCCTGCCTGGCCGCGATAGAGCCGCTTCGGCAGCCGGATGAACTCCTTGAGGTCCGCCCGGCCGGCGACCGGCGAGACCGTGACCGCGCTCATGCGGGAATCAGGACATGCCGGGGAAGCTGCCGGCCGAGGCGCTCTCGGCCGGTGTCGGCTGGGTGCGGAAGCGGCGCGGATTGCCGTCGCCGCGGGTGTTGTTGGAAAGCCGGTCGACCCAGGGATACTTCCGCGCCATCTCTTCGGTGTAGCCGATGTTGAAGACGGTCGGGCTCTTCGGCACCAGCTTCGCCTTGGCGTAATAGGTGCCGAGCATGCGGTCCCAGAGATAGTTGGTGATACCGTAATTGCCCTGCTCGTTGTGGAAGTGGTGCGCCAGGTGGAGCTGCTTGATCCGCTTCATGAAGCGGGTCCTGGGTGCGGTGTTCAAGTGCTGCATGCAGTGGCAGAACTCATAGAACAGGGTAATGACGATCCCGGCGCCGAAGGCCATGGCCGACCCCGCCGGACCACCGATCCAGTAGCCGATCGGGATGGTGACGATGCCGATCGTCGGCAAGGTGGTGTGGAGCGCGCCGAACAGGACGACGAGGTTGTGCGGGTCCTGGTGATGGTCGAAGTGGATCCGCTTCCACATCGCCGCCGTCAGCGGCGAGCGATAGAGATACTGCCCATGCAGCACCCAGCGGTGCAGCATGTACCAGACCAGGGGATAGACGAGGCCGGTCGCGACCCAGGCGACGACCAGCGGCAACGCCGCCTGGTACCAGCGGTAGGTCAGCCCGAAGCTCGTGGCCGCGATCACCAGATAGGCCAGGACCGAGGGAAAGGTGAAGAAGGCAACGAACAGGTCCTTCAGGGACATGCGCGCCAGATTGTGCGTCCGATTCTTCCAGAAGCCGCTCATCGCGCCGCCGCTGCCTTTATGGATGCTGTCCCGATGATTCGGCCGGTAATCTAGGCGGATCAAGACATTGGAGCAAGTACAGCCGGCCGGACGCGACGATCGGGCGCGTCTTTTCGCGTAACCGCTGCCGTCAGGCTGCTGTCTTCGGCAATGCGCGCTCGACGCAGAAGATCCAGAAGGTCCGGCCGCCGTGATAGAGGCAGGTCAGAGCCTGCCAGAGCACGATCAGATCGAGCGTCGGCACGCCCAACCCCAGGTAATAACCGACTGTAAATAAAGGAAGATTTATATTGCGCCGGGAGATGAAGGTGCGCAGGAAGCCGTCGATCGGCGCATGGGTGTGGAGGCCGCGGCGGAAGCGCCTCGGATAGATTCCTAGCAGCAACCGGTCGAGGACGTAGAGACCGAGCATCCAAAGACCCGCCTCCCAGGCCGGCGAGGCCGTATCGCCGGCGGTCAGGCCGTAGGCCCAGGCGAGATACCAGAAGGGCGGATGCACGAGATCGAGCCCGTGGTCGAGGATGTTGCCGAGAGCCGAATCGGTGAAGGTCAGTCGGGCGAGCTTGCCGTCGACCGAATCCAGCACGCTCATGCCATAGGCGCAGAGGAAGCCGAGGCCGAACCACCCTTCCGCGAACAGCGGCACCGCGAGGACGGTCAGCAGGATGCTGATCGCCGTCACCAGGTTGGGATGCACCCTTGCCCGCGCCAACGGCGGCACCAGCAGCCATACCAGCGGCGGATAGACGTACTTGGTGAAAAGGTCGGTAGAACCCTTGTAGTTCGACCAGAACAGGAATCGCTCGACGGCGCGCGCCTGCGGTGCGGTCGCGATCCGGAAGAGATAGTAGGGCGTGCTGCGGCGTAGCTTGCGGATGAAGGCCGGGAACTC
>DATKNM010000119.1:0-4508 GCA_035541335.1 Binatia bacterium | reverse complement strand
CGGCGTGCAGCTCGCCGACATCGCCGCCGGCAACTTCGCCGACGTGCTCCTGGAGGCACCGAAGCAGACGGCCCTGGTGATGTTCGAGGGGCGGCGCTATTCCCGCCTCGCCCTGGAGCTCGCCGAGGAGACCCGGCGGCTTCGCATTCCGACCACCCTCATCACCGATCTCTACTGCGATTGGGGTCACGACCTGGTGGACGAGATGTTCGCCGTCGCCACCGACTTCAACATGTTCTGGGATTCGACGGCGCAGATGGCGAGCCTGAGCAACCTCATGATCAACGCCATCTTCAAGGAGCTCGGCCCGGCGGTGGAAGACCGCATGAATCGGGTCGCCGACCTCCACAGCCGCTTCATCGGCTATGTCGGCGGGCCCGGGGCGCCGATCGGCGGTCCCTGTTGATGCCAATTTCTGTTCTCGGAGTGCAATCATCGTGACCTTAGACACTCTTCAGAGCCTCCCCCACGGCTTCGACGCCGTCGGCCGCCACCTAATGCTGGAGGGGCGCGACCTGGTGACGCTCGCACAGGAGCATGGGACGCCGCTCTTCGTGTTCTCCGAAGCCAGGATCCGGCGCAATGCCGGCGAATTCCTGAAGGCGGCGCGGCGCGGCCACGGCCGGAGCACGGTCTGCTATGCCAGCAAGGCCTGCTCCAACCTGCACGTGCTGAGGCTCATCCGCGAAGAGGGCCTGAGCGTCGAGGTCAATTCCGGCGGCGAGCTCGGCAAGGCGCTCGCGGCGGGATTCACGCCGCAGGAGATCGTGTTCAATGGCGTCGCCAAGTCGGTGCCGGAGCTGGAACGCGCGATCTCGCTGGGGATCAAGGCGATCAATGTCGATTCCGCCTTCGAGCTCCGCCGCGTCGCGGAGATCGCCGCGCGGCTTTGGCGGCGGGCGACTGTCGTGCTGCGCGCCGTCCCCGGCGTCGCCGGCGGGGCCACGTCGGGCATCCAGACCGGCACTGCCGACAGCAAGTTCGGCATGACCGAAGGCGAGCTCGCCGAAGCGATCGAATTTGCCATGGCCCGGCGTGCCGATCTCGAGATCGCCGGTCTCCATCTCCACATCGGCTCCCAGGTGGTGGAGACCGAGGCGTATCTCGCGGGCGTCAAGTTTGCCGCGGCGCGGACCAGGGCCCTCGCCACCCAGCTCGGCACCGCCCCGGCCCTGGTCAATCTCGGCGGCGGCTATCCCACCAACTACGTGCACCGCCGCCGCACCGATGCGGGGCGGAACGAGATCGACCATTTCGCCGCTCCACGCGACGCGGCCGAGATGGTGGGCGAGGTCGCCGCCGCGGCGGACCGCCTGCTGGGTGGCGAGATCGAAATCCTGTTCGAGCCCGGCCGCTCGATGGTTGCCGACACGGCCGTGCTGCTGACCCAGGTGGAGAGCATCCGCAACCGCCCCCAGGCGGGCGCCGCGGGACAGCCCTGGCTCTATCTCGATGCCGGATACAATCTCCTCCTCGATTCCGCGGCGGTCCGCTGGTACTTCCACATGCTGACCGCGAACCGGCTCGACGAGGAGACGACCCGGCCGTTCCGCGTGGTCGGCCCGCTCTGCGATTCGGCGGATTGTTTCTTCGACGTCGAGGGCGAGCATCTGCTGGAAGCCCTGCTCCGGCGCCTGCCGGAGCTCAGCGCCGAGCAGCGGGGCATCCTCCGTGCCGAGGTCGTCCGCCTGCCCGCGACGCGCCCGCTGGCGGCGGGCACCGTGCCCGGCGACCTGGTGGCGATCTTCGACGTCGGCGCCTATGCGCTGGAAGAGATGTTCCAATATTGCGGCCGGTTGCGCGCCGCCGCCATCCTGCTAGGCTCGGCCGATCATGGCTTTGGCGACCGCGTGACGGTGATCCGCCGGCGCGACAGCGAGCAGGACCTGATGGCCCATGAACGCCCCGCAGAAGCACACACCGCCGCCGCCTCCTGAGCGACGGGCTCCCGAGCAAAGGGCCGGGTTGAAATTCGCCCGCATGCATGGCTGCGGCAACGATTTCGTCGTGATCGACGACCGCGCCTTGCACTGGCACGCGCGGCGGGAGGAGCTGGCCCAGGCGGTCTGCGACCGCCGCCTCGGCCGCGGCGGCGACGGGCTGATCCTGATCCAGCCCGGCGATGACGGCGCCGATTTCCGCATGACCTATGTGAACCGCACCGGGATGGACGGCGAGATGTGCGGCAACGGCGCCCGTTGCAGCGTGCTGCGCGCCGCCCAGCTCGGCCTGATCGCCGACAAAGGCGTGATGGCGACCGATGCCGGCCCGATCCGCGCCGTTCTCGACGGTGCCATCATCACCCTAGCCATGACGCCGCCCACCGACGAACGCGCGCCGCAGCGCATCGAGGTCGAGGGCCAAGCGTTCGACTGCCATTTCATCGATACGGGCGTGCCCCATGCCGTCGCCTTCCTCGCCGACCGCGACACGCTGGAGCGGCTGGACGTCGAGCGCTACGGCCGTGCGCTGCGCCACCACGCGGCCTTCGCGCCGCGCGGCGTCAATGCGAACTTCGCCGTCCGCCTCGCCGACGGCTCCTATCGCATGCGCACCTATGAACGCGGCGTCGAGATGGAGACCCTCGCTTGCGGCACCGGCGCCGTCGCGGTCGGGCTGATGGCGCAGCGGCGCTACGACAGCATTGCGCCGGTCGCAATCCATCCGACCGGCGGCGGGCTGCTCCGGATCGGCTTTTGCATGACGCCGGAAGGCGGTTTCGCCGGCGTGACCTTGAGCGGGCCGGCGGAGCTGATCGCCGAGGGCGAGATCACGCCGGACTGGCTTGCGGCCCGCGGTCTTACGCCGGCTTAGGCTTTCCGAGGCTCCAGGCGGGTGATCTCGCGCCAGCGCGCGTAGAACAGCAGCAGCGCGAAGGCGAGCTCGATCGCGATCGGCAGGAAGTCGTAGCCCGGCAGACCGGTCGCGATCGGCACCACCACCGGCAACAGCTTCTGCCCGCCGGAATACCAGAGGATCGCCGCCAGCGGCCAATAGACCAGCGCCAGGTAGATGATGCCGGCGACGTCGGCCTTGGCGCGCCAGGGGCTGCAGCTGAACCACAGCATCACCAAGAGATCGCGCAGCACGAACAGCATCAGCAGCGTGACCGATGCCGCCGGCGCCTGCCGTGCGATCCAATACATGCCGAGCGCCGGCGGTACCGCGTGCAGGGAGAAAGACGGCAGGTCGGCGGGAACCGGAGACACCGTCCAGGCGAGCACGACGGCAACTGCGGCCGCGACCACATAGGAGATCAGCCACCAGGGGATGGCGCTTGCGACCTCCAGCCAGTTGCGTGCGCGGACCGCCAGCAGGGCCCAGCGGTACCGCACGGGATCCCGATTGTCGGCGAAGAACGAGAGATAGGTCACCAGGACCAGCGCATAGAACGGGAGCGCAAGCGCCACGGGCGCTGCCGGCGCCGACGAGAGAGCGACCCCACCGGCCACCAGGAAGGCCAGGAACAGGATCCAGACCCAGGGCAGGTTGCGGTATTGCAGCTCGATCCGCATCAGCCGATAGGCGCCGACCACCGACCAGGCGCAGGCGATCGCGATGGCGATGATGCGGACGAGGTCGGCGCCGGTGTCGTTGCCGATCGGCAAGCCCAAGCCTCCCGGCGTAGAGGATTCAATGCCCGCCGTCGCATGCGGCCAGAAGCCGCCGCGGACGAAGAAGAAGTAGAGCAGGAAGCCGCAGCTCTGCGCGAGCGTGATGGTCAGCCGCCGGTAGCGCGCCGCCTTGCGCATGAGGATGAGTCCGATCGCGAAGGCGGTGGACTGGGCAAGAAGGCCGCCAACGACGAAATCGAACGCGACCAGCAGCGGGTCGCGGCCGACGCCGCCTTCCGCCTCCACCCGGTTGCTCGCCCAGATCGTCACCAGGAGGGCGATGGCGGTGCAGTACCAGACGAAGCTGACGCTGCCGAGCAGCTTGCCCCAGGTCATCTGCCAGGCCCCGAGACCGGACATGCGCTGGCTCTCCCAGGTGCCGCCGCTGATCTCCTCGGCCAGCGAGTCCGCCGCGCGCCGCGTGCCCCAGAGGCCGACGATCAGGCTGCCGCCGACGAACTCGGCGATGCGCTGCAGCCAGAACGCGTCCCAGATCAGCAGGAACGTATAGCAGAGGATGATGGTGATCAGCGGCACGGCGATCAACCGGGTCCAGGTGAACTGCACCCAGACGTTCCTGCGGAATTCCGGGTTGATCCTCATTCGCGCTTGGCGTCCACCGCCCGCATGCGCGCAAGATAGGTGTCCTGCAGACGCGGCTTCTCGGCGCTGAAGCCGATCACCGGCAGGCCGGCATCGACCAGGCTCTTCAAGAGCCCCTGCCGCGTCGTGGGACCGCCATTGGTGGCGACGAGGGCGCCCTTCTCATCGGCGCGCTCGACCACGATGCCCGGCACCGCGGCGAGGATCCCGGCGAGGCGCGGATCGGGTGCCGCCAGCTCGACCGCGATCATCGCATGCTCGGCGCCCTCGGCCTCGATCGCGCCGATCGCC
>DATKNM010000118.1:0-3600 GCA_035541335.1 Binatia bacterium | reverse complement strand
TCCTTGCTGCCGAACTGCTGATAGACCGTTGCCTTGGAGCCGCCCGCCAGCTCGACCACCGCGTCGATGCTGGCATTGGCATAGCCGCGCTCCAGGAACACCTTGTGCGCCGCCGCCAGGATCGACTTCCGCCGGTCGTCGGCGGACTGCCGTTTGCCCGCCGGCGCGGATTGTCCGCCCCGATGGTGCTCCAGCCTGGCTGTTGCCGTTCTGGCCATGGTTCTCACTCCCATCCGATGACAGAAATGTAACGTACAGGACGGTTCAATTCAATACGGCGAGTCGGGTCTTTGCCCGTACGCCCGTCGCCCATCTCATCTGGTTCATCCATCTGATCCGCTCTTATGAATACAATTCAACAGGATAGATAGGTATTGCCGACCTGCCGTTTTGTGACCTGGATCACGTTTCTCCGCCTTGACCCAGGGCAAATCATAAGTATGTACTGGACCGTACAGTTCATGCGGCGTCTTTCGCCGCTAGAGGGAACAGGACCCATGAAACGGACTCTTCGGCGGATCCTTCTCGGCAGCGCGGCGGTGGCGGTCATGGCCGGTGCGGGCGCCTACGGCGCGTACTGGTTCAAGACCGCGCGGTACCTGGAATCGACCGACGACGCTTACGTCCAGGCCGACTACACCACGATCGCGCCGAAGGTCTCCGGCTACATCGCCGAGGTCCGGGTCGAGGACAACCAGCCGGTCAAGGCCGGCGAGATCCTGGCGAAGATCGACGACCGCGACTTCCGCACCGCGCTTGCGCAGGCCCAGGCCGACGTGGCGAGCGCGCGGGCCGACGTCCAGAACATCGCGGCGCAGCTCGAGGAGCAGCAGTCGGTGATCGGCCAGGCCGAGGCCGCCATCCTCTCCGACCAGGCCGGCGTCAAGTTCGCCGAGCAGGACTATCAGCGTTATCACAGTCTCACCGCCAACAAGGTCACCTCGGTCCAGGACGAGCAGCGCGCCCAGACCGTGCTGCAGCAGCAGAATGCCAACCTGCAGCGCGACCGCGCGGCACTTGCCGCCGCGAAGCAGCGGATCGACGTGCTGACCACCGCGAAGGCCAAGGACGGAACCGAGGTCGAGCGTTTACAGGCGGTCGAGCAGCAGGCCGAGCTCAATCTCGGCTACACCACGATCGTCGCCCCGATCGACGGCACCGTCGGCGCCCGCAGCCTCCGGGTCGGCCAGTACGTGCAGGCCGGCACCCAGCTGATGGCGGTGGTGCCGCTGCAGGCGGTCTATGTGGTCGGCAACTTCAAGGAGACCCAGCTCGCCCATGTGAAGGCGGGCCAGGAGGTCGAGATCACCGTCGACGGCCTGCCCGGCGTCACCGTGAAGGGGCATGTGGATTCTCTGGCGCCCGCCAGCGGCCTCGAATTCGCGCTGCTGCCGCCGGACAACGCCACCGGCAACTTCACCAAGATCGTGCAGCGCATCCCGGTGAAGATCGCCCTCGACGTCGATGCCGGTCTCGTGGGGCGGCTGCGCCCGGGCATGTCGGCCGAGCCGGTGATCGACACGAATTCCGGCAGCGCGAGCGCCAGCAAGATCGCCAGCAACTGAACCCGTGACGAAGGCCAGGGGACACGACATGTCGGCCGCGGAACTGTTCGAAGGCAGCACCCGAGGGCGCGCACCCTGGCGGAAGCAGACCGCCGTCGGCGTGGTTGCGGCGGAAGCGCCGCGCCTCGCGCCCGCCAACCAGAATGCCGCCGACCATGTCCCGCTGAAGACCTGGCTCGCGGTGATCGCCGCCACTCTCGGCGCCTTCCTCGCGGTCCTCAACATCCAGATCGTCAACTCGTCGCTGGCCGACATCCAGGGCGCGATCGGCGCCGGCATCGACGACGGCGGCTGGGTCTCGACCTCCTATCTCATCACCGAGATCATCGTCATTCCCTTGAGCGGCTGGCTGGCGCGGGTCTTCTCCATGCGCCGCTACCTGCTGGTGAATACGGCGCTCTTCCTCGCCTTCTCGGTCGCCTGCGCCTTCGCCCAGAACCTCTCGCAGATGATCGTGCTCCGGGCGTTCCAGGGCATGGCCGGCGGCGTCTTGATCCCACTCGCCTTCACCATCATCGTCACCATGCTGCCGCGCTCGAAGCAGCCGGTCGGCATGGCGCTCTTCGCGCTCTCCGCCACCTTCGCGCCGGCGATCGGCCCCACCATCGGCGGCTATCTCAACGAGAACTACGGCTGGGAATACATCTTCTATGTGAACCTGGTGCCTGGCCTGATCATGATGGCCATGCTCTGGGCCTCGTTGCCGAAGACCGAGATGCAGCTCGGCCTCTTGAAGCAGGGCGACTGGCTCGGCATCGCCGCCATGGCGATCGGCCTCGGCTCCCTCCAGACCGTGCTCGAGGAGGGCAACAAGGACGACTGGTTCGGCTCCGACTTCATCGTGCGCCTCTCGGTCACTGCGGCGGTCGCGCTCGGCCTGTTCTTCTTCATCGAGCTCACGGTGAAGCGGCCGGTCCTCAATCTACGCCTGCTGCTGCGCCGCAACTTCGGCCTCGGCACGCTTTCCAACGTGCTGCTGGGAATGGCGCTCTACGGCTCCTCCTTCATCCTGCCGCTCTATCTCTCCCAGGTGCAGGGCTACAACGCCGAGCAGATCGGCGAGGTGCTGGCGTGGACCGGCATCCCGCAGCTGGTGATGATCCCGCTGGTGCCGCGGATGATGAAGACCATCCAGCCGCGCTACCTGATCATCCTCGGCTTCGCGCTGTTCGCCGCCAGCAACTTCATGAACACCGGCCTCAACCTCGATGATGCCGGACCGCAGCTGTTCTGGCCTAATATTGTGCGCGCGATCGGCCAGGCGCTGGTCATGACGCCGCTCTCGGCCATGGCTTCGGCCGGCATCGAGGCGGAGAACGCTGGCTCGGCCTCCGGCCTCTTCAATATGACCCGCAATCTCGGCGGCGCCTTCGGCATCGCCCTGCTGCAGACCCTCCTCACCAAGCGCGAGCAGTTCCATTCCAACGTGCTGATGAACTCGGTCTCGACCTTCAACGAGGCGACCCGCCAGCGGCTCGGGGACCTGACCCGCTATTTCCAGAGCCACGGCATCTCCGACCTCGCCACGGCGAAGCACGAGGCGATCGTCGCCATCGGCCGCAGCGTTCGGATGCAGGCGACCGTCATGGGCTACAGCGACGCCTTCATGGTGGTCGGCGTCGCGCTGGTCGTGGCGATGTTGCTGGCGCTCGCGCTGAAGAAGTCTGGCGGCCCGGTCAGCGGCGACGGCGCGCACTGAGGGCGGATCTGCAGAATGGAATCGGCGGATCTTCGGCCGAGTACCTAAGCCGCCCGCTCGCCGCTCTTTTCGACCAGCCCCTGCTTTGCCGCGCCGACTAGGTCGGCCCAGCGCTGGGCCACCACACGGCAGAAGTCTGTGGCCCTGCGGCCGTATTTCTCGAACTCGCCCTTGGCGCGGGTGAGGGTCTCGGCTGCCTTGGCCTCGCCGAGCTTGTTCTGCAACACATGGCCGAAATTCTCGACCCAGTCCTTGGCGAGATCGACCGAGACCTCCCAATGGCATTGGAAGCCGTAGGCGGTACGCCCGAAGCGGAAGGCCTGGTTCAAGCAGGTG
>DATKNM010000117.1:0-10937 GCA_035541335.1 Binatia bacterium | reverse complement strand
GGCCTCGGAGATCTTGCCGTTCAGCTTCTTCGGCCGGAGATCGACCAGCATCAGGTGGTTGTCGGTGCCGCCGGTGGTGATCGCAAAGCCGCCTTTCACCAGCGTCTCGGCCAGCACTTTCGCATTGTCGACCACCTGCTTGGCATAGAGCTTGAACTCGGGCTGCAGCGCCTCGCCGAAGGCGACCGCCTTCGCGGCGATCACATGCATCAGCGGACCGCCCTGCAGGCCGGGGAAGACAGCAGAGTTGATCTTCTTGCCGATCTCCTCGTCGTTGGAGAGGATCATGCCGCCGCGCGGGCCGCGCAGGGTCTTGTGCGTGGTCGTGGTCGCGACATGGGCGTGCGGGAACGGGCTCGGATGCACGCCGGCCGCGACCAGGCCCGCGAAATGCGCCATGTCCACCATGAACCAGGCGCCGATCGCATCGGCGATCTTGCGGAAGCGCGCGAAGTCCCAGAACCGCGGGTAGGCGGAGCCGCCGGCCAGGATCAGCTTCGGCTTGTGCTCCATCGCGAGCTTCTCGACCTCGTCCATGTCGACGGTCATGGTGTCGGGGCGGACGGTGTAGGCCACCGGCTTGAACCACTTGCCCGACTGGTTGGCGGGCGAGCCGTGCGTCAGGTGCCCGCCGGCGGCGAGGTTCAAACCCATGAAGGTGTCGCCGGGCTGCAGCAGCGCCATGAACACGCCCTGGTTCGCCTGCGCGCCGGAATGCGGCTGCACGTTGGCGAAGGCGCAGTTGAAGAGCTTCTTCGCCCGCTCGATCGCCAGCGCCTCGGCGACGTCGACGTACTCGCAGCCGCCGTAATAGCGCCGGCCGGGATAGCCCTCGGCATACTTGTTGGTCAGCACCGAGCCCTGGGCCTCCAGCACCGCGCGGGAGACGATGTTCTCCGAGGCAATGAGCTCGATCTGGTCCTGCTGGCGGTGGAGCTCCTCGCCGATCGACTTGAAGAGATCGGGGTCGCGCTCCTTCAGGGAGGCGGTGAAAAATCCGGGCATCGGTTTGTAGGCGTTCATCGGCTCGATATCCTCGTATGCGCGACGGGCACGCTGCCCGTCACCCCAGTTTCGCGACACGGTTTTGGTGGCGCCCGCCCTCGAATTCTGTCCCTAAAAACACCCGCAAGCAGTCTTTTGCGACATCCGACCCGATCAGCCTGGCACCGAGGCAGAGCACGTTGGCGTCGTTGTGGAGGCGGGTGAGCCGCGCCGAGGTCATGTCGTGGACGACCCCCGCGCGGATGTGGCGGTGCCGGTTGGCGGCGATCGAGATTCCGATCCCGGTGCCGCAGACCAGCACGCCGCGCCGGGCCTTGCCGTCCGCCAGGGCGGCGGCGAGACGATCGGCGAAGTCCGGGTAATCGACCGAGGCGGAACCGTTGGTGCCGAGATCCAAAGGCGTGAATTCGAGCTCATTGAGCACGCCTTTCAGCGTCTCCTTGAGCTCGAAACCAGCGTGATCGCTGGCAATCGCGATGGTTTCCCGGTTACCCGTCATCTCCGCCCGGCCGCCTTGGCAATCGGGGCCTGGGGCTGCCCCGTCAGTCCCGGGACCGGAGGGCCGGACCCGGAAGGGGCATACCATATCTCTGGCGCCGGGCCGCCGCCAACCACAATCTGGGGGGTTAACGGCGGTGAAAATGGCGGAAAAGCTAGGTCTTCGCCGGGGTCGGCTCAGGGCTCCATGGAATATCGGCCGTTCTGCCAAATGAACCACGCATAGTTCATTTTCGTGAGGTCGCCCTTGCTGTCCCAGCTGAGGTCGCCGACGACCGTCGAGACGTGGTTGGCCCGGAGCCAGGACGCCATCTTTCGGCCGTCCGTGGATCCCGTCCCTGCGGCAGCGGCGGCGAAGACTTGCACCGCAGCGTAGGCACTGAGGGTGTAGCCTTCCGGCTCGTATCCGTCGCTGCGGAACTTGGCGACGACCTCGCGCGCACTCGGGAGGTTGATCGGCGAGGCGGCGTCCGAGAAACGCACGCCCTCCCCGGCCGGGCCGGAGATCGACCAGAACTCCGCGGTATTGAGCGCGTCGGCGCCCACGAAGTCTGCCTTCAACCCCTGCGCACGCGCTTGGCGGACGATCAGAGCAAAATCGTTGTGATAGCCGCCGATATAGACCGCGTCGATGTTCGCCGACTTCAGCTTGCCGATCAGATCGGAGAAATCCTTCGTTCCCTGCTGGTACGTGTCCCGCAGCGCCGGCGTGAGACCGGCAGATTGCACGGTCTTCGCCGTCACCTGCGCCACACCGGCGCCGTATGCGGACCGGTCGTCGAGAATGGCAAGGTTCCGGCCGGCATAGGTCTTGGCCAGCCAGTTGCCGGCGAATACGCCCTGCAGATCGTCGCGGCCGCTGGTCCGCAGGACCGTGGTGATGCCTTTGGAGGCAGCGCCTTCGGTCAGTGCCGGATTGGTGGAGGATGGCGTGATCTGAAGGATTCCCTCCTCCGCATAGACGCTGGAGGCGGGAATCGACGAGCCGGAGCAGAAGTGGCCGTCGACGAACACGGCGCCCTGTTGCACCAGATCGCTCGCGACCTTGACCGCTTTCCTCGGATCGCATTGGTCGTCGCCCACCACCAGGCGGAGCTTCTTGCCGAGCACGCCGCCCTTGGCGTTGACATCGGCGACGGCCGCTTCGGCACCCTTACGAAGCTGCTCGCCGAAGGCCGCCAAATCGGCGGACATCGGTCCGGCGACACCGATAACGATCTCGTCGGGATTGGCGGGTCTCGCACCACCGCCTTGTCCGCCCGCACAGGCGGCAAGACTCAACAGCGCAAGACCGATCACTGCCGTGCGCAGCGTCGCGATCGATGCCGATTTCATGCAATTTCCCCCCGGGAACACCATGCTTCACTCCTGACATAGATCATGCAGCCCTGGGTTGTCGAGGCATCATTCCATGACGATGTGGAATGTTGCCGAGCGAGCGGTCAGCTGCCGGGGGCCGGGGCGAAGGATCCGTCGTGCCAGACGAACCAGGTGTAGGTCATGCGGGTCATGTCGCCCTTCGCATCCCACATGAGGTCGCCGATCTTGCTGGCGACGTGGTTGGCCCGCAGCCAGTCGGCCATCTTGGCGGCGTCGGTCGAGCCGGCGCCGGTCGCGGCGGCGGCGAAAGCCTCTACCGCCGCATAGGCGTTGTCCGCGAAGCCGCCGCCGGCCGCCGTGGTCATGGAATCCGAGAAGCGAACCCCGTCCGCCGCCGGTCCCGCGATCCGCGAGAACTCATTGGTGTTGAGGGCATCGTCGGAGAAGAAGTCGCCCTCGAAGTCCTGGTCCCGGGCCTGGCGCACCAGCGGCGCGATCGTGTTGTGGTAGCCGCCGACATAGACGGCATCGATCTTCTGTTCCTTGAGGGCGGCGACGAGGGACGAGAAATCGATCTCTGCCTGCTCGAAGCTGCGGCGGAGCGCCGGCTCGAGGCCCGCCGCCTTCGCCGATTGCGCCACCTGCTCGGCGACGCCGTGGCCATAGGGCGTCAGGTCGTCGAGCACGGCGAGATTCTTCCCGGCATAGGCCTTGGCGAGCCAGGCGCCGGCGAACTTCCCCTGCCAGTCGTCGCGGTTGCACACCCGGAAGACGGTCTTGATCCCCTTCGCGGCGGCGCTGTCGGTCAGCATGGGATTGGTGGAGGACGGCGTCATCTGCAGCACCTTCGCCGCGGCATAGACCGGCGACGCCGGGATCGAGGATCCGGAACAGAAATGGCCGACGACGAAGACCGCGTGCTGCCCGACCAGATCGTTCGCGACCTCGACCGCCTGCTTCGGATCGCATTGATCGTCACCGACCACCAGGCGGAGATGCTTGCCGTTGACGCCGCCCTTGGCGTTGAGATCGTCCACCGCCGCCTGCGCGCCCTTGCGGATCTGCTGCCCGAAGGCCGAGAGGTCGCCGGTCATCGGGCCGGCGACGCCGATGACGATGGCGTTGGGATCGGGCTTCGTGCCGGCACAGGCGGCAACGAGCAATGCGAAAAGAAGCACGCAGAGACGAGCGACAGGTTGCACCGCAAGATTCATGGCATTTCCGAGTTCAGTGGCACGGAGCGCGAGTTAAGCCCCGCGACCCGCAGGTTGTCGAGCGACCTTATATGATTCGCGCCGGAGTTCCGGGGTGATGCGCGCGGGGCTGGCTTCCCAAAGCGAACTTCTCTAGCATTTTCGGGCAGGGCAGGATTCCGAGGCCGCAGTTCCTGGGGTAAAGGATCTCATGGACGAGCCGACCGCAGCGAACCATCCGACCGAGGCGGCACCTTCCGACCTCCCACCGCCGATGACCAAGGCCGAACCTCAGGGCCCAAGACCCGGAGCACCGGAGACGCGGACCGACACCTCCCCTCGACCGGGAACAATCAAACCTCCTGCGCCGCCGCGCACCGGTGCGATCTCCGCCGTCGTACTCGCACTCATCGTCGGCGCCATCGTGGCGCTTTCGGTCTGGTACCTGACCTGGCCGGCACCGCTGATCATCCAGGGCGAGGCCGACAGCACGCGGGTCGACATCGCCGCCCGGGTCGACGGCCGGCTCGCAAGGATGCTCGTGAAGCGCGGCGACAACGTCACCGCCGGACAGCGGCTGCTCGAGATCGACAGTCCGGAGCTGCTCGCCAAGCTCGACGAGGCGAAGGCCGGCGCGTTGCTGGCCGAAGCCGAGCTCGCGCGGATACATGCCGGGACACGCGCCGAAAGCGTGGCCACCCGCAAGGCCGAGGTGGACCGCACCGCGGCCGACGTCACATTGGCGCAAAGCAACTATGACCGCGCCGCCGCCCTGGCCGCGACCCAGGTCGGGTCGCAGCAGAAGCTGGACGAGGCCACCGACAATCTCAGAGTGGCGCAACGCAGCTACGACCAGGCCAGGTTGGCCTATCAGGAAGCGGTGGCCGGCTTCACGCCGGAAGAGGTGCGGATGGCGGAGGCGAAGGTCACGCAGGCCGACGCCTCGGTGAAGACCCTGCAATCCTTGGTCGACCAACTGATGGTGGCCGCGCCTTCGGCGACCCAGGTCTATGAGATCAATATCGAGGAGGGCGAGGTCGTCGTGCCCGGCGTGCCCCTGCTCTCGCTCGTGGACCTCAACGACATCTGGCTGCGCTTCGATCTCCGCGAGGACCTCGTCAAGAACCTCAAGCTCGGCGACCGGATCGCGGTGCGGATTCCGGCGTTGGGCGATCGGCGCGTAACCGCCGAGGTCAAGCTGATCGCCGCCAAGGGCGAGTATGCCGGCTGGCGCGCAACCCGTGCCACCGGCGACTTCGACCTCAGGACCTTTGCGGTCCGCGCTTATCCGGTCGAGCGGATTCCGGAGCTCAGGCCCGGCATGAGCGCCTATGCCGACTGGCCGGCCGTGGTGAAATGAGAGCGCCCGCCCGGCCGGGCTTTGCCCTGGTGGCGGCGCGGGAGCTGCGCTGGATCCGCCGCGACCGGTCCGCCCGCTTCCTGCTGGTGGGCGTGCCGCTGATCGCATTCTTCATCCTCGGCCTCACCTTCAGCAGCGCGGTGATCCGCAACCTCAACACCGTCGTGGTCGATGCCGATGGCAGTGCTGCATCGCGCATCCTGGTGCAATCGATCGCCGGCGCACCGGGGATTTCCTTGAGCGCGCGGGCAGACGACCTGACAGCGGCCATGAAGGCGATCCGCTCCGGTAAGGCGATCTCCGCGGTCTACATTCCCGCAAATTTCGAGCGCGACCTCCTGGCCGGCCGGCGGCCGCAGGTTTCGCTCTTCTACAACACGCAGTTCATGACTCCGGGGAACGCCGCCGCGAAGGCGCTGACCGATGCGATCAACGGCGGCATCGCCGCTTTGAAGCCGGAAATTCCGCAGGTGCCGGCGACGGTCGGCAACCTGATGATCGAGCAATACGTCCTGACCAATCCAGCCTTCAACTATGCGCAATTCCTGCTGCGCGCGGTGCTGCCGATGGTGCTGCATGTCGTGGTCGCGATCGGCACCTGCTATGCGGTCGGCAGCGAGTTCCGGCGCCGCCGCTTCGGCACCTGGCTGCGTTGCGCCGGCGGCAGTCCGCTGGTGGCGCTGGCGGGCAAGCTGGTGCCGCTGTTGATGATACTGATCCTGCAGATGGTGGTCGTGCTGATGATCATCCACGGCGCCTACCAGGTCCCCTTCCGCGGCGATGCCATCATGATGGCGGTCGCGGCGTTCCTGCTGATCGGCGCCTATCAAGGCCTGGCGGCGACGTTGGTCATGCTGGTAAAGGACCTGCCGCTCGGCCTCAGCCTGACCGGCATCATGGTCTCGCCCGCCTTCGGTTACGCGGGCGTGGGATTCCCGGTCTTCGGCATGACCACCTTCGCCTATGACTGGGGACAGATCCTGCCGCTCCGCTGGTATATGCGGATCCTGTTCGACCAGGCCGCGCGCGGCGCACCGGCGGCGGATTCGGCACCCGCCTTCGCCGTTCTCGCCGGCCTCGCGGTCCTCTATCTCGGCCTCGCCTGGCTGCGCCTCGCATCGCTGCGCCGGCGCGCGCGCGACTTCAGGCGCACAACGCCCCCGCCCCCGCCGGCCACGGCCGTGGAAAGCCCGCGGCTGCACCAGGCGATTCTCCATGAGCTGCGGCGCGTCCTGTCCGACCGCGCCGTCAAAGGGTTGATGATCCTGGCGCCGTTGCTCTACGCCGCGTTCTATCCGCAGCCTTATCTCGGGCAGACCCTGCGCCATATCCCGATCGCCGTCGTCGACCTAGATCGCACCGAGCTCAGCCGGTCGCTGATCATGAACCTGGACGCGGACGAAGCCGTCCAGGTGGCGGTCCGCGCCGACACCCTGGCCGAGGCGCAGGAGGCGCTGTTCCGCCGCCAAGTGTTCGGCATCATCGAAATCCCGGCGGGCGCCACGCGTGATTTTCTGAAAGGAGATCCCGCGCGATTGCCGGCCCATGTGGACTCCGCCTATTTCCTGGTGTTCAGCCGGCAGCTTCAGGGAATCCTGGAATCCGCGGCGACGGTGACGTTGGCCGCAGTCTCCCACGACGCGCGCAGCGAAGGTGTCGGCGCCCAGCTCGTTGCCGTGGCGAGCCCGGCGACGATCCTGCCGGTCCCGCTGTTCAATCCGACCGGCGGCTATGCGAGCTATGTCGTGCCCGCGGCCTTCGTTCTCATCCTGCAGCAGACGCTGCTCATGGGCACGGCGATGCTGAGCGGCGTCGCCTTCGAGGCCGGCGGATGGCAGGCGCGGCGGGCGCGCACCTCGGCGGTCGCCGTGCTCGGCCACGCGATCGCGCATCTGCTGGTCTATCTGCCGGCGCTGTTGCTGTTCCTGGTGGTCCTGCCGCGGGTCTACGGATTCTCGGCGCTGGGGCGCGTGCCGGATCTGTTCCTGTTCGCCGTCACCTTCATCCTGACGACCAGCCTGTTCGGACAGGCGGTCGGCAGCTGGTTCAAGCGGCGCGAGACGCCGGTGCTTCTGTTCATCGCCACCACCCTGCCGCAGTTCTTCCTGGTCGGTCTGTCCTGGCCGGTGGAGGCGGTTCCGCCGATCCTGCGCGGCTTGGGAAGGGTCTTTCCCTCCGAGGCGGCGATCGACGGCCTGGTGCGCATCAACCAGATGGGGGCGAGCCTGCGCGACGTGCTCGGCGATTGGACCGCGTTGATCTGGCTGGGCGCCGCCTATTACCTGATCGCCGTGCTCGGGACGTTCCTGCGGCGACGGGAGGTTCCGCTTGCCGCGTAAGGCGCTGCGGATCGGCGCGGGCATCCTGCTGCTGGCGGGCGCCGTTGCCATCGCCTATGCGGCGCTGCGGCCGGTGCCGCCGCGGCCGATCGTCGGCATGGTCCGAGCGACCGAGGTCAAGATCACGCCGGAAGTGAGCGGACGCATCGTGTCGCTGCCGGTGACGGTCGGCGAGCGGATCGCGGCCGGCACGACTGTCGTCGAACTGGCCAATCCGGAGCTCGCCGCGGCCGTGGGCGAAGCCGAAGCCGCGCTGCTCGAAGCCAGGGCCGCCCGCGATCGGGTCTATGCGGGCGTACGCCACGAAGAGGTCGGCATCGCCGCACAGAACATCGCCAAGGCGCGCGCCGATCTCGCCTTGGCGCAGAAGCAACTCGCCCGCATCGCCAAGCTGGCCGCCGATGGCTATGCTTCCAAGCAGCAGCTCGACAACGCCAATGCCACCGTCGCCAACGCAAGCGCGACTCTCAAGGCCGCCCAATCGACGCATGCCGAGGCCGAGACGGGTCCGACCGTCGAGGAGCGCGCCGTCGCCGATGCCCAGGTCGAAGTCGCGCAGGCGGCGCTCACGGTCCTGGAACGGCGCCTCGAAAAGCTGGAGATCCGCGCGCCTGCCGCGGGCGTGGTCGAGACCGTGGTGGGCGAGCTGGGTGAGGCGACGGTGCCGGGCCGGACCCTGCTGACTGTGACGGCGACGGAATCGCCGTGGTTCAGCTTCAACATCCGCGAGGACCAGCTGCATGGTCTCGACATCGGATCGCCGCTGACATTGATCGAGGGCCAGGACGGGCATCGCATCGCCGCGCGGGTCTCGGAAATCCGTCGGCTCGGCGACTTCGCAACTTGGCGGGCTGCCCGCGCCGTCGGCGATCACGATCTCAACACTTTCGTCATCCGCGCCGATGCCTCTGAATCTGCCGTCGTGTTGGAACCCGGCGTGACGGTCTGGATCGCCGACCACTGAGGCCGGCGCATCGACCTGCCTCGGCCCGGTGCAGATTCTCCGAATCCACCGGGCGATCCTTGACTTGGACACGCACCGAGGCGTCCACTTCGCACCAAGCCGGAATTCTCCTCATGGGCACTGATGCTGCACCGCGCAGTGATTTGGTTGCTGCTGTCGGCCGGCCTCGCAGCAAGCGAGACCGCGACGGCCGACGACACCCTCAGCCAGTACCTCAACGGGAAATATGCCACCGGGACCTGGGGCGGCGCTCGGACGAAACTCGAGAAATCGGGCGTCAACCTGGGGGTCGATTACACCGCCGAGACTGCCTACAACGCGGCCGGCGGATCCAAGGACCTGGTCGACTACACGGATCAATGGGCGTTCACCGGCGACTTCGATCTCGATCGATTGCTGGCGCTCCATGACGCGGAGTTCAAACTGGCCATCACCAAGCGCAACGGACAGAACCTCAGCGATGACGCCGATCTCGGCACGCTGCAGCAGGTCCAGGAGGTCTTCGGGCGCGGCCAGACCTGGCGCCTGACCCAGCTCTGGTACGACCAGAAGTACTTCTCGAAGTTCGTGGACTGGAAGATCGGACGGCTGACCGCGGGCGAGGATTTCGCCTCGTTCGACTGCGCGTTCCAGAACCTGACCTTCTGCGGCTCGCAGCCGGGAAACCTGGTCGGCGACTATTGGTTCAATTGGCCGGTCAGCCAATGGGCGACCCGTCTCAAGTTCAACTTCGCCGGCGACATTTCCTTCCAGGCCGGCGCCTACGAGACCAACCCGCACTTCCTGAACACGACCGACGCCATGCTTCCGTTGTTTCCATCCGGCGCGACAGGCGTCAGGGTCCCGGTCGAGCTGGGGTGGTCGCCCCATCTCGGCAAGGACCAGCTCACCGGCAGCTACAAGATCGGCGCATGGTACGACAGCTCGACCGCGGATGACGTGTTCGACGACAAGAATCACGACCCCTCCGTCGTCACCGGCCTCTCTCCCGCCCGGCGGCACGGAAGATACGGCGTCTATGCCAACTTCGAGCAGCAGGTTCTGCGCTTCGACGCAAACGACGCCTCCCGTGGCCTGAGCTTCTTCCTGAATGCCACTTTCGCCGACAAGCGCACGGCGACCCTCGACAATCAGGTCGCCGTCGGCCTGGTCACCACGGGGCTCTTCGATGCGCGCCCGGACGATGAGATCGGCTTCGCGGTCGGCCGGACGCACGTCAACGAGAACGTCGCGCATGGCGAGCGGCTGCAGAACGAAGACGCGCCCGGTTCTCCGGTGGACGTCCAGCACTCCGAATATGCCCTCGAGCTCTACTACGGCCTGCAGGCCACCGGATGGTTCATGGCGCGACCCAACATCCAATTCATCGCCGATCCCGGTGGAACCAGCCACAACAAGGACGTCGTGGTGATCGGGCTGAAGACCGACCTGAAGTTCTGACCTTCCCTGCGACAGAGGATCGCCATGCCCGCGACACCGCCGAGTTCTCCCGCCGGCCTACCTCGATCGAGGCTGATCGCTCAGGTTACCGGTTTCGTCTATGCGGTCCTTGGCTTGGCGCTCGCCGGTGGCGGCGTCTGGCTGATTGTGCTGGGCGGCTCCTGGTTCTACCTCTTGGCCGGGATCGGCGTTCTCGCCAGCGGGATCCTGCTGATCGCAGGCCGGCGCGAAGCGCTCTGGGTCTTCGCCATCGTGCTTATCGGCACCCTGATCTGGGCGGTCACCGAGGTCGGCTTCGACTGGTGGCCATTGGCCGCGCGCGGCGACGTCATCTTCCCATTGGGCCTCTGGCTCCTGACGCCCTGGGTCCGGCGCGGCCTCGATCGCGGCGGATCTCGCGCGATGACGTTTCCGCTGTGGATCGGCGCGATCGCGAGCGTCGTCGTGCTCGTGATCGCGCTCTTCACCGATACGCATGACATCGGCGGCACGATCGAAGCCGCCAGTGCCTCGCCGGCGCAAGAGCCGGGCGACCAGCCGGACGAGGACTGGCGCGCCTATGGCAGAACCCAGGCCGGCCTCCGCTATTCGCCGCTGAAGGAGATCACGCCGGAAAACGCCAATCAGCTGAAGGTCGCCTGGACTTTCCGCACCGGCGACCTGCCCGGAAAGAACGATCCCGGCGAGACCACTTTCGAGGTGACGCCGATCAAGGTCAGGGACACGCTCTATCTCTGCTCCCAGCACCAGCGCCTGTTTGCGCTCGATGCCGCAACCGGCTCTCTCAAGTGGAGCTATGACCCCAAGGTCCAGGACAA
>DATKNM010000116.1:0-8555 GCA_035541335.1 Binatia bacterium | reverse complement strand
GACGGAAGTGGCGGCGATCACGGCCGCCGGGGCCGACTACATCCACGTCGATGTGATGGACGGGCATTTCGTCCCGAACATCACCATCGGTCCCATGGTGGTGAAGGCGCTGAAGCCGCACAGCCCGAAGCCGTTCGACGTGCATCTGATGATCGCGCCGGTCGATCCTTACGTGCCGGAATTCGCGGCGGCGGGCGCCGACATCCTCACTTTCCACCCGGAGGCGGGGCCGCACGCGCACCGCACCGTGCAGCTCATCAAGTCGCTGGGGAAGAAGGCCGGCGTCTCCCTCAATCCGGCGACGCCCATCGACGCCGTCGAATACCTGCTGCCGGAAATCGATCTCGTGCTGGTGATGAGCGTCAATCCCGGCTTCGGCGGGCAGAAATTCATCCCGACGGCGCTGGAGAAGATCGCGGCGCTGCGGCGCCGGATCGACGCCGTCTCGGAATCGCAACAGGGGCGCAGGATCGATCTCGAGGTGGATGGCGGCATCACGCCGGAGACCGCGGGTCCCGCGATCAAGGCGGGCGCCGATGTGCTGGTCGCCGGCACCGCGACCTTCCAGGGTGGCGCAGTGCATTACGCCGACAACATCGCGCGCTTGCGCGGCGCCAACACCCTTGCGCGCTTACGCGCCTGAGGCCAGCCCCGTGAACGCACCCGGGTCGGAAGGCACGGTCCGCGATCCCGCAAAGACATCGGACACGGCCGGGACTGCCGCCGGCGGAGAGATCGACCGCGCCCATCCGCCGGTGTCCGGGGCGCGGAGCGCTCCGGGCCGGCGCGGGCCACGGCCGGGCAACCAGCGGCCGCACCTGGTCTGGCCGCGGCTGCAGACCCTGTTCGCCGAGCCGGCGGGCCTCCTCTATGCGCAATTGCGCCGCGCGCTGCTGCAACCGCTCTACAAGAGCCGGGTCTATCGCGTCTCGCTGGGTCGCATCGGCCCGGGCGAGTTCCTGGCGCCGGCCGATGCCCCGGTCTTCACCGCGCCCTGGCCGGCGGATTCCCACCAGGGCCAGCTCATGCTCTCCGGAGAGTTCCGATTCGCCGGAGAATCGATCCGCGATCCCAGGCCGTTCAGCCGTCCGGTCGGCGCAACGCCCGGCTGGCGCGAAGGGGTCGATCGCTTCGACTGGCTGAACGATCTCCGCGCCGCGGGCGCACCCGGCGCGCAGGCACAGGCCGTCGATTTGACGCGCCGGTGGATCGCCGAGAACAGGCGCTATCACGACCTCGCCTGGCGCAGCGACGTGCTGGCGGCGCGGCTCCGCAACCTGCTGCTGAACGGGTTCTACCTGACCGCCGGCACCGGCACCGGCGACGCCGATCCCGGCTTCCGCGCGGCGCTGATGACGAGCCTCTATCGCCAGGCAGTGCATCTCGGCCGCGCCCTGCCGGACGGGCTCTACGGCGCGGAGCTCCTGAAGGCGATCGTCGCGCTGATGCTGGCGGGGCTGATGCTGCCCAAGGGTGAGCGCCTGCTGGTGCAAGGGCGGCGGATGTTCGCCCGCGAGCTTGCGCGCCAGATGCTGCCCGACGGCGGCCATGTCGAGCGCAGCCCGCAGGCGATGCTCGAGCTCCTGATGCAGCTCATCGATCTCCGCGAGGTCTTCACCGCGGCACGGCGGCCCCTGCCCGACAGCCTGCAGCTCACCATCGAGAGCCTCGCCTCGGTGGTGCTGATGCTCTGCCACGGCGACGGGCAGCTCGGCGGCTTCAACGACACGGCGGAACTCGACCCGCGCCGGATCGAAGCGGCGGTTCGGCGGGCCGGCGGACGCCTCCGGTCGCTGAACCAGCTGCCGGTCTCCGGCTTCCAGCGCATGGAGTGCGCGCGGACGCTGGTGCTGGTCGATTGCGGCGCGCCGCCGCGACACGGGCTCGATGCCCGGGCGCATGCCGGGACGCTGGCCTTCGAGCTCTCCCATGACGGCGAGCGGATGATCGTCAATTGCGGCGCCCATCCCTGGTCCAAGGAATGGCAGCAGGTCCAGCGCACCACGGCGGCGCATTCGACGGTGATCGTCGACAACGTCAATTCCTCGATGTTGCTGCCGCCCAGGAAGGCGCTCGGCGGCGGCGTCCGCATGGGCGGCATCGCCCTGAAGCCCGACATCGTCACCTCGAGGCGCGAGGAGACCAACGGGCAGATCTGGCTCGACCTCTCGCACAACGGCTATGAAGAGGGCTTCGGCCTCATCCATCGCCGGCGGCTCTATCTCTCCGCCAATGGCGAGGACTTCATGGGCGAGGACCACCTGGTCGGCAAGGGCGGCAATTCCTTCGCCCTCCGCTTCCATCTCCATCCCGGCGTCCAGGCCTCGATCACCCAGAACGGCCAGGCGGCGCTGCTGAAGCTGCCGAAGGGCTCCTATTGGCGGATGCGGGTGCAGGGCGGCGACCTGGCACTCGCCGAGAGTGCCGCGATCGGCGTCGGCGGGCGGGTGCGGCGCACCCAGCAGCTCGTGGTCATGGGTGCGATCGAGAGCGACCGCACCGAGGTGAAATGGCTGATCCAGCGCGAGGGCGGCCGCAGATGACGAGAGTGAGCGAGTATTGATGACCACAAATCGACCGATCCGGCGCGCGCTGATCTCCGTTTCCGACAAGAGCGGCCTCGAGGCCTTCGGCAAGTTCCTGGCCGGGCAGGGCGTCGAGATTCTTTCGACCGGCGGCTCCGCAGAGGCACTGCGCAAAGCCGGCGTCAAGGTGACGGAGGTCTCGGCCCATACCGGTTTCCCGGAGATCATGGACGGCCGGGTGAAGACCCTGCATCCGAAGATCCATGGCGGCCTGCTGGCACGGCGCGATCTCGCGGCCCATGTCGAAGCGCAAAAGACGCATGGAATCGGCGACATCGACATGCTGGTTTCCAACCTCTACCCCTTCGAGGCGACGGTCGCCGCCGGCAAGGGCTGGGAGGATTGCATCGAGAACATCGACATCGGCGGGCCGGCGATGATCCGCGCAGCGGCGAAGAACAACGACTTCGTCACCGTGCTGGTCGATCCCGGCGACTATGCGGATGTCATGGCGGAGATGACGGCCGAGGGCGGCGCCACGACGCTGGAGACCCGGCGCCGCCTCGCCCGCCGCGCCTATGCGCGGACCGCCGGCTATGACGCGGCGATCGCGCGCTGGATGGCGGATGAGGCCGGCGAGGCCTTCCCGCCGCGCATCACCTTCGCCGGCACGCGGAGCCAGGTGCTGCGCTATGGCGAGAATCCGCACCAGCAAGCGGCGGTCTATCTGACCGGCGAGGCACGGACGGGAATCGCGCGCGGGAAGCAGCTCCAGGGCAAGGAGCTCTCCTACAACAACTTCAACGACGCCGACGCCGCCTTCGAGCTCGCCGCCGAGTTCGATGCGAAAGACGGCGCCGCGATCGCCATCATCAAGCACGCCAATCCCTGCGGCGTCGCCACCGCGGGTGATCTCCTGACGGCCTATCGCCGGGCGCTGGCCTGCGACCCGGTTTCGGCCTTTGGCGGGATCATCGCCGCCAACCGGGTGCTGGACGGTGCCGCCGCCGAGGAGATCGCCAAGATCTTTTCCGAGGTGATCATCGCCCCCGGTTTCTCAGGAGAAGCCCTGGCGATCCTGGGTGCGAAGAAGAATCTCCGCCTCGTGGAGACCGGCGCCATGCCGCCACGCGCCGCCGCGGGTCTCACTGTGCGAACCATCGCCGGCGCCCTGCTGGTGCAGACCGATGACGCCGCCGTGACGACCGAGAAGGAATTGAAGGTCGTCACCAAGCGTGCGCCGACGCCGCGAGAAGTCGCCGACCTGCTGTTCGCCTTCAAGGTCGCGAAGCACGCAAAGTCGAATGCGATCGTCTATGCCAGGGAGGGGGCCACAGTCGGGATCGGCGCCGGGCAGATGAGCCGGGTCGATTCCTCCAGGATCGCGGCATGGAAGGCGACCGAGGCGGCGAAGGCCGCCGGCGACAAGGAGAGCTGGGCCAAGGGATCGGTGGTGGCGTCCGACGCTTTCTTCCCTTTCGCCGACGGTCTTTTGGCGGCGGCGGAAGCCGGCGCCACCGCGGTCATCCAGCCCGGCGGCTCCATGCGCGACGACGAGGTGATCAAAGCGGCCGACGCGGCGGGTTTGTCCATGGTGTTCACCGGCATCCGGCACTTCCGGCATTAACCACAAAAGCGCAAGGTACATTACTTGAATTAAGCCGGTCTTAAATAATACCGCTTATGGGTGGCTCTCGCGGTCATCCATGGGTGGCGTATGCACGGCCAGTTTGAAGATCGGCGGTCCGGCGGCAATGACCTGCTGCGGGCGGTGATCGATACCGCCGTCGACGGAATGATCATCATCGATCGCCAGGGCATCGTCCGCATCTTCAATCCCGCGGCGGCAGCGCTGTTCGGCTGGAGCGCAGAGGAGGTCGTCGGCCGAAACGTCGCAATGCTGATGCCACCCGGCGACCGCGAGCGGCACGACGAATACCTCGGGCATTATCACGACACGGGCCAGCGCCGCATCATCGGCACCGGCCGCGAGGTCCGCGGGCAGCGCAAGGACGGCACCACCTTCCCGATGAATCTCGCCGTGGGCGAGATCAAGAGCGGGAAGGACTTCGCCTATGTCGGCATCATCCGCGACATCACCGAGCAGAAGCGCAGCTATGCGGCGCTGGCCGAGGCGACGTCGCGGGCGGAACTGGCCAGCGCCGCGAAGACGCAGTTCCTTGCCCGGATGTCCCACGAGCTCCGGACGCCGATGAATGCCGTGCTCGGCTTCACCCAGCTGCTGCGCATGTCGAAACCCGGCGAGATCTCTGAGACGCACTACGCCGAATATCTCGATGCCATCGTCGGCGCATCGCAGCACCTCGTCGCCTTGATCGACGACGTGCTCGAATTCTCCCGCCTCGGTTCCGGCGAGCTGAAGTTCCAATGCCGTCCGCTGGACCTGGCGGAGGTGACGGCGGCGGCGGTCAAGATGACCCTGCCCATGGCGCAGCGCCTCGGGATCACGATCGTCAACCGGGTCGAGGAGGGTCATGGCGACCTCGTGGTGCTGAGCGATCCGCTACGGCTTCGCCAATGCATCGTCAACCTGGTGACCAACGCCATCAAGTACAACCGGGCCGATGGACGCGTGTTCCTGGACCTGCGCGACGACCGGAGGCCGGAAGGCTATGTCCGGCTCGCGGTCGAGGACACCGGCGTCGGAATCCCGGAGCATCAGGTGCCCGAGCTCTTCCGGCCGTTCGCCCGACTCCATCCCGAGATGGAGCACGTCGAGGGCGCGGGTATCGGCCTTGCGATCACCAAGCAGCTGATCGAGGCCATGGGCGGCACGGTCTCGGCGACGAGCGCCGCCGGACGCGGCAGCAGCTTCTTCCTGGACATCCCCCTCGCCTCCGGCAGCGACAAGCGTGTGGCGCGGAACGAGAATGCCTACGCGCCGCAGAAAGTCGTGCTCTATGTCGAGGACAACCCGAAGAACGTGCATCTGATGGAATCGCTGCTGCGACAGGTCCCCGGCGTCGAGCTGAAAGTCGCCTACAGCGCCGAGCTCGGCCTGCAGATGGCGGGCTCGATACCGCTGCGTGCCATCATCCTCGACATCACGCTCCCGGGGATGGACGGCTTCGAGGCGTTGCAGCAGCTGCGCGCGCAACACAACACCGCGAACGTTCCGGTGATCGGGCTCAGCGCGCGGGCCAGCAACGGCGACATCGAGCGCGCGTCGGAGCTCGGCTTCTATCGCTATCTCACGAAGCCGGTGAACGTCCCGGAACTTCTGGATACCCTTCGCTCGGTCTTGTGAGCCCACTTGGCTTGTGAGCCCACTTGGCTTGTGAGCGCGGGCGACCGGCGCAGCGTCCCCAAGCCGCGCGCCGGTGCCCCCCGCAGTGACGCCCCCGCAATGAAGGCGGCCGTGCTACTTGACGACGGTCACCGGGCAGTCGGAATGCGAGACCACGGCGGTCGCCACCGAGCCGACGAAGATCCGCGCCAACTCGTTGGTGACCTCGGTGCCGAGGACCACGTGATCGGTCTTGTTCTTGCGCGCATAGGCAACGATCGCGTCGGCGACGTTGCTGCCGCTGACGAAGACGGTTTCGACTTCCCCGAATTTCGCCGCCTTCGCCACCCTGGCCGCGAGCTGCAGCGGCTTGTGCGCCGCGAGCCCTGAGGGGTGAACGAGCACCGCGTCCCAGTAATAGCGGCGCGCGGTGCGGGTCGGCACCACCTTCACGTTGAGGAAGGTCAGCTTCGCCCCTTCGCTCCGCGCCATGTCCACCGCGCAGGCGGCGGCGCGATCGGCCACCTTGGTGCCGTCGACGGCACAGAGATACTTCTTCGCCATTTCGCGTCAGCCTCCGAAGATCGGGCCTAGCGGAACCCAGGCTTCATTCGGAGATCGTTATCGGGGATCGGCGCGGGCAGCGCCTTGATTCAGGTCAACCGCAGCACCATCGGCTGCGCCGTGATGCCGCGCCAGGTGAGACGCGGGCCGACCGGCACGAAGCCCATGCGGAGATAGGCACCGAGGGCGCCCACCGCGGCGTTCAAAGTGACGGCGGAAGTTGCGGGTTCGCGGCGCCGGACTTCATCGACCAGCGCGGCCGCGAGGCGCCGGCCGACCCCGCGGCCATGCCAGTCCTCGGCCACCTGGATCTGGGTGATATGGGTCCGGTCGCGGACCGCGCCGAAGCCGACCACCCGGCTGCCGGCGACCGCCACGAAGGCCGGCGACCAGAGCGGATAGCGGAGGCCGCCGAGCCGGGCGCCGATGACGCCGGCATCGGCGTTCTCGCGCACCAAGGCGATGCCTTCCGGCGTCAGATCCCGCGCGAGATAGCGCGGGATCAACGTCTGGATGAGCGCCGCCATCTCGAGATGATCCGCGGAAAGCGGCGCGCGGATCTGGACGGCACGCAACCCCGCGTCACCCGCTGGGAGTTACGCCGCCGCCTTTGCGAGGTTGCGGAGCACGAAGGGCAGGATGCCGCCGTTCTTGAAGTACTCCACCTCATCGAGGGTATCGATGCGGCAGATGACGGCGAACTCCTGGGTCTGGCCGTTGGCGCGGGTCAGCTTCACCGTCACGTCCATGCGGGGCTTGATGCCCTTGGCGATGCCGGTGAAATCGAACGTCTCGCTGCCGTCGAGGCCGAGCGACTTCCGGGTCATGTCGCCCTTGAACTGCAGCGGCAGCACGCCCATCCCGACCAGGTTCGAGCGGTGGATGCGCTCGAAACTCTCCGCGATCACCGCCTTGACGCCGAGCAGCAGCGTGCCCTTGGCGGCCCAGTCGCGCGACGAGCCGGTGCCATATTCCTTGCCGGCGATCACGACCAGCGGCACTTTCTGTGCCTGGTACTTCATCGAGGCATCGTAGATCGACATGGTTTCGCCCGAAGGCTGCAGCTTGGTGACGCCGCCTTCGGTCCCCGGCGCCATCTCGTTCTTCAAGCGGATGTTGGCGAAGGTGCCGCGCATCATCACCTCGTGATTGCCGCGGCGCGCGCCATAGGAGTTGAAGTCCTTGGCATCGACGCCGTGCTTGATCAGGTACTGGCCCGCGGGCCCGTCCTTCTTGATCGAGCCCGCCGGGCTGATGTGGTCGGTGGTGATGGAATCGCCGAGGATGGCGAGCGGCCGCGCCTTGGCGATGTCGGAGATCGCCCCGCCCACCTCCCTGGTGAGGTGGGTGAAATAGGGCGGGTTCGCAACGTAGGTCGACTTGCCGTCCCAGCTGTAGGTCAGGCCCTTTGCGGTCTTCACCTTGCGCCAGTTGGCGTCGCCCTTGAAGACGTCGGCGTAGCGCTTCTTGAAGTCGGCGGACTTCACCGACTTCGCGACCGTGTCGGCGATCTCCTTCGAGGAGGGCCAGATGTCCTTCAGGTAGACCGGCTTGCCCTTCTTATCGTAGCCGAGCGGATCCTTCGCGAGATCGACCTTGAGGTTGCCGGCGAGCGCATAGGCGACCACCAGCATCGGCGAGGCGAGATAGTTCGCCTTGCAGCTCGGATTGACCCGGCCCTCGAAGTTGCGGTTGCCGGAGAGGACGGCGCCGGCCACGAGATCGCCCTTGGCGATCGCGTCGGCGATGGGATCCGGCAGGGGTCCCGAATTGCCGATGCAGGTGGTGCAGCCGTAGCCGACCAGGTTGAAGCCGAGCTTGTCGAGGTAGGTGTTGACCCCTGCCTTCTTCAGGTAGTCGGTCACCACCTGGGAGCCGGGCGCGAGCGAGGTCTTCACCCAGGGCTTCACGCTGAGGCCCTTCTGCACGGCGTTCTTCGCCAGGAGGCCGGCGCCCAGCATGACGCTGGGGTTGGAGGTGTTGGTGCAGGAGGTGATGGCCGCGATCACCACCGCGCCGTCGCCGAGCTCGTAGCTCGAGCCCCGCACCGAGACCATGCTCTCATTGCCCTTGCGGCCGAAGGTGTCGGTCAAGGCCTTGCGGAAGGATTCCGAGACCTGGGAGAGCGGCACGCGATCCTGCGGGCGCTTGGGTCCGGCGAGGCTGGGCTCGACGGTCGCGAGGTCGAGGCTGAGGGAATCGGTGAAGACCGGATCCGG
>DATKNM010000115.1:0-4344 GCA_035541335.1 Binatia bacterium | reverse complement strand
TTGTAGTTGATAGCTGCGCGAAAGCGGTTATTCCGGTCCATCAAGAAGACGACCGCAGTGTGGTTCATCGTATAGTCACCGTCCGAAGTGGGGACCTTCTCGTAATAGACCGCAAACTCTTTTGCGATCTGCGGCAGCTCCTCCGGCGACGCCCACAGACCGATGATCCGCGGATCGAAGTTCGAGGTGTATTCCTTGAGCACATCCGGCGTATCGCGCTCGGGATCGACGCTGATGAAATAGACCCGGAAGTCCGCGGGCAGGTCGGGAATCGCCGCGAAGGCCTGCGCCAAATCGGAGAGCGTAGTCGGACAGACTTCCGGGCAGTGGGTGAAGCCGAAGAAGACGCCGTAGGGCCTGCCCGCGAGCTGCGCGGAATCGACGACGCCGCCATCCGGCGACTTGAGGCGGAACGGCCCGCCGATCGTGACGTTCGTGCCCTGCGCCCGCGGCCACAGGAAACGGAGCGAGCCCCCGGCGCCGACGGCGATCACCGCCGCCGCGGCCAGGCCCCGCAGCGCCCGACGCCGGCTGAGCGGCGGGCGCGGCTGGTCCTGCTCGCTCATGCGCCGGGCGCCTTTGTGGCGCCGATGCCGCCCACCGCGACGTCGACGGTAACCTTGCCCGCCTTCTCGAAAGTGAGCTCGATCTTGAAACGGTCGCCCTCCTTCAGCGGATGCATGAGGTGCATCAGCATGATGTGATAGGACTTCGGCTCCAGCTTGACGCTGCCGCCGGCCGGAATCTCCAGGCCGCCTTCGACCTCCTTCATCTCCATGACGCCGTTCTGCATCGACATCTGATGGATCTGCACCATAGGCGCGACGTCGCTCGACGCGGCGACCAGGCGATCGGGCGTCGCGCCGCCATTGGTGATGGTCATGAACCCGGCCGCGACCTCGGCGCCGGCCGGCGTCGCGCGCGACCAGGGCTGGGACACGGTGATGTCGCCGACCTTGAAGTCCTCGGCGAAGGCGGCGGGCGCCGCGACGATCAGCGCCACGGCAAGGATGAGACGCTTCAGGTTTCGCATGATTGGCTCCTTCGTTGAAAGATGGCGACGACCGTGCCGCGGCGGACGGGCCGCCGCGGCACGTGACGATCAGACGGGTTGGAAGCCGGCTTCCTTGAGCCGCTTGGGCAGCAGGAAGTCGATGACCGCGAACAGCACGATCGCGATCCCGGTCAGCGGGAAGGCGAGGCACACCACCACGGCGATGCCGAGGATGGCGCGCGGGATGCGGTAGTCGCGCGGATAGCGCGGCGCACCGAGCGCGCCGGCCGGCCGGCGCTTCCACCACATCACCAGGCCCGAGACCACCATGAAGATCACGGTCAGGCAGTAGGCCGTGTTCAGGATGGTGTTCCAGAGCCCCATCGTGCCCTCGTGGAGCGCGATGCCAACCGCCATCGCCTTGCCGGCCAGGCTGTAATCCGCATAGCGGATGTCGGCCAGGATCTTGCCGGTATACCGGTCGAGATGGACGGTGTGGTCGCCGGTCGGATGGTTGGTGTCGGCATCCATGGAATCGGCCGAGATGGTGTAGACCCCGTCCGCGCCGCTCGGCAGGTTGACGCGGAACTGCTGGTCGAAGCCGATCGTCTTGGCGAACGCCGCGACGGTGTTGAGGTTGACCGGCTGCCCCGCAGGAATCCCCGGCGTGCCGGCGTCGGAGCCGGAGGCCGGCAACGGCGTCTGCTCCAGTGCCCAGGGCACTTCCTTCAACGGACCGTGGTTGAGCGAGGCATGGGTCTTGTCGGAGAGCGGGACGTTGTCGAACTTCTCGGCCGGGAAGGTGCTCCAGGCCTGGACATACTTCGCGCCCCAGATCCCGGTCCAGGAGAGGCCGGAGATCAGGAAGAACAGCAGCACGATCGAGATGTAGAACCCGGCCGTGACGTGCAGTTCCTTCCACAGCCGCCGCCCCTTAGCCCACAGGTTGGGCACCAGCACGCGGGCGAGGCCGCTTCCGTCGCGCGGCCACCAGAGATAGAGGCCGGAAAGCACCATCACGATGCCGAGGCCGGCCGCGACTTCCAGAAGCCGGTCGCCGGCATCGCCGATCAGCAGGGTGCCGTGGATGTTGTCGGCCCAGTAGAACCAGGTCCTCTTCTTCTCGATGGTTCCGAGGATCTTGCCGTCATGCGGATCGACGGAGACCACATGGTCGACATTGTCGGCATTCACCAGGAAGACCCCGGCACGGTCGTCGGTGGGCGGGCTGACGTACATCGTCACCGTGCCGTGCGGAATCGAGGTCTGCGCGGCCAGCGCCTGCTGCACCACGGAGAGGCGCTCGCCACCCGGCGCGACGTGATACTTCTTGCCGAGGAAAGTCTCGACCGAACCGCCGTAGACCATGACGAGGCCGGTCAGGGCGAGCACCACCAGGAACGGCGCGACGAACAATCCGGCGTAGAAATGCCAACGCCAGACGGCGCGGTAGAGTCTCGACGAGGACGGCGTCCGCTCGGCGGCCGCCGCAGAAAGCGTGGTATCCATGGCTGTCTCCCATGGCGTCGCGGCGCCGTGACGGCGCGCGGGACGCGATTTTTCGCAAAGGCGGAGGTGGCGGCTCAGGCCGCTTGCGGCGGAGCCTGGGAGACGACGTCGGAGGGATAGAGCGCGAACCCGGGGCGGGTCGCCGGCGCCGGATGGAAGATGACTTGTGCGACCGTGAGCACAGGCTCGACGGGCGCGAGCTTCGCGATGATCGGGCTGACCGGGGCGCAGCCGCCCATCGGGCAGGTGGTGCCGCAGAGTGGGCAATCCGGCGCGTGGTGCGCCGGGGCCTCCGGGCCGGAACGATGATGCGAATCGCCGGCGGCGGCGCAGATCTCCTGGGCCAGGAAGGCGTCGAGCGAGTCGGCGGCGCCCGGCGCCTGCGGGACGGCAAGCGCCGAGACCAGCAGATTGACCAGCAGGCCGTAGGCCGCGATCAGACCGATCGCGAACCGGCGCCGGCGAAATCCGCGGATCGCACCTCCGTTCGACATGGCCAAGGTTCAAACACAGATTGTGCCGTCGCCGCAAGACGGTCGATCGTCGCTGGCGCGTTGCCACTGCGCCGGCGCTTGCCTATAGTCCGCCCGATGGTTCCGCTCGGACCGAAGTCCCAGCGGATGAAAAGGGAATGCGGTGAGGTCGCCTCCGTCGATTGGACGGGCAGGACCGATGCCGCGGCTGCCCCCGCAACTGTGAGCGGATAGCCGGAATCGCAGGGAGCCACTGGCCGCAAGGCTGGGAAGGCGGATATCCGGCAAAGACCCGCGAGCCAGGAGACCTGCCATCCCGTTGCAATCCCCCGGATGGGGGCCATACCGGACGGGGAGTCCGGAGGAGACCAGATCGTGCTCAATCCCTTCGATGATCGGCCGCATCGCGCGAAAGCCAAGATCGCGGCCACCTATACGCTCCTGATCGGCGCCAATGCGGCGGCCTGGCTCTGGGCCTGGACGGCGTTCTCCGGCCATCCCGCGCTGCTGGGCACGGCCTTGCTGGCCTATATGTTCGGGCTCCGGCACGCCTTCGACGCCGACCATATCGCGGCCATCGACAACGTGGTGCGCAAGCTGATGCAGGAGGGCAAGGCGCCGCAAACCGCCGGCTTCTTCTTCTCGCTCGGGCATTCGTCGATCGTCGTGCTGGCCTCGATCGTCATTGCCGCGACCGCCGCCGCGATGCAGCACCGGCTCGAGGAGTTTCACACGATCGGCGGCGTCATCGGCACGCTGGTCTCGGCGCTGTTCCTGCTGGCGATCGGCCTCGCCAATCTCTTCATCCTGAAGGGCATCTGGGCCGCTTTCTCCCGGGTTCGCCGCGGCGGGCGCGTCCTCGAAGAGGACCTGGATGCGCTGTTGGCGGGGCGCGGTTTCCTGGCGCGCATCTTCCGCCCGATGTTTCGGCTGGTGACCCGCTCCTGGCATATGTATCCGATCGGCTTCCTGTTCGGCCTCGGCTTCGACACCGCGACCGAGATCGGGCTGCTCGGCATCTCGGCGACCCAGGCGGCGCAAGGGATGTCCTTCTGGAGCATCATGGTCTTCCCGGCGCTGTTCACCGCCGGCATGTCGCTGATGGATACGACCGACAGCGTGATGATGACCGGCGCCTATGGCTGGGCCTTCGTCAACCCGATCCGCAAGCTCTGGTACAACCTGACCATCACCGCCGCCTCGGTGATCGTGGCCATCTTCATCGGCGGCATGGAAGCCCTGGGCCTGATCGGCGACAAGCTGCAGCTGGACGGCGGCTTCTGGATCTTCATCGGCACGATGAACGACAACCTCGGCGCTTTCGGTTACGCCGTGGTCGGCATCTTCGTCGCGAGCTGGGCTATTTCT
>DATKNM010000114.1:0-2299 GCA_035541335.1 Binatia bacterium | reverse complement strand
CTCGTAAAGACTCCGAGCCTGGGCGTTCGCCGCCTTGCTGAAGTACATCGAATAGAGCTCTGCCTTAGCGAAGCTCGACAGGGCCGATATCATCGGTGCTGATGTCATCTTGAGCCTCCGTCCCCCTTTAGCGTGGCAGCCATTCGGCCACTTCCTTCAGTCTTTCAGACCGGCTTCCTGCAAGTCCGCGATGAAGCTCTGCAGGACCGCCGGATTCTTGAACGGCCGCAGCCGCTCGGTGCCGAGGCTGTACTCCGGTTGCAGCTTTAACATCTGGGCCACCACTCGGCGCGCGTCGTCCAGGCGGCCGAGCCGGACATAGACGGCGGCGAGGTCGCTGCGCAGGAAGTTCGAGCCGTCGTGCACCCCCTCGAAGGCGACCAGCGCATCCTCGTAACGATGATCGTGGAACGCGGCGATGCCGACGACCCAATCGTACCAGTCCGGGCAGAGCGGGTTGAGCCGCTTCGCCTGGGCGATCTTCTCGACACCTTCTGCGGTGCGTCCGGTATGGACCAGGGCGTCGGCCATCTCCGCCAGGACGTCGGCGCTGTTGGGATTGAGCTCGAGCGCCTTCTCATAGGCGGCGATGCAGCGACCGAAGTCGCGGCAATAGAGGCTGGCGAACCCCAACTGCGCATGGGCCTCGAAGTCCAGCCGGTCGAGGCTGACGGCGCGATGGGCGAGTTCGTGACCCTCCTGGAGGGCGGCCTTGGGATCGCCGGCCCAACCGCCGAGGGCGGACTGGATCATGACGAAGGAGAGGCCGCTATAGGCGCGGGCGAACTTCGGATCGAGCGCGATCGCCGCCCGGAGGTGCTCCTGGGCCTTCAGGTTGGCTTCCCGGGTCCAGTCGAACCAGATCGCCTTGCCGCGCAGGTAGACGTCATAGGCGGCGAGGCTCTCGGGCGGCTTGCGCAGGCTGTGCTCCAGCTCGTGGATTTCGACGCGGGTGGCGATGATGGCGGCCACGCTGCGGACGATCTCATCCTGGAGCTCGAACAGGTCGGCGAGGTTCCGCTTGTAGCGCTCGCTCCAGAGATGCCGGTTCTCCAGCGCGTCGATCAGCTGGACGTTGATGCGGACGAACGGCTCGGCACGCTGGATGCTGCCCTCGACGACGTACTGTACGCCGAGATCCTGCGCGACGGTCTCGACGTCAACTGCCTTGCCCTTGTAGGTGAACACCGAATGGCTGGCGATGACGCCAAGCTCCGGGAACCGCGAGAGATCGGTGATGAGATCGTTGGTGATCCCGTCGCTGAAATAGGCCTGGTCGGGATCGCCGCCGATATTGTCGAACGGCAGCACCGCGAGCGACGGACCGCGCGTCGGGGCCTGCGCGCCGGCCGAGGCCGGCTTTGTCGCGGCCGCACCACGTCGGCGTATCGGGCTGGCGACGCCGAAGACCTTGATCGTGTCGGCCATGTTCTTCAGCCGATGATCGCCGAGATCCTCGAATTCCACGCCGATCTTGCCGTCGACCTGCCGACGGATGTCATCCGAGAGGCAGATGCCGCCCGGCTTCGCCACCGATTGCAGGCGCGACGCCAGGATCACGCCGGCGCCGAGGACGTCGTCACCTTCGATGACGACCTCGCCGAGATTAAGACCGATGCGAAACCAGAGCTGGCGCGCATCCGGTTGCGCGGCGTTGCGCCGCGCGCTCTCGGTCTGGATCTCCACGGCGCAGCTCAGCGCGTCGACCGCGCTGCGGAATTCGGCGAGCAGGCCGTCGCCGGCGATATTGAAGATGCGGCCGCCGTGGCGGCTGACACCCGGCTTGATCAGCTCGGCGAAGTGGCCCTTCAGCGTCGCGAGGGTGCCGACCTCGTCCTCCGCCATGTGGTGGCTGTAGCCGACAACGTCGGCGCAGAGGATGGCCGCAAGCTGCCGCTTGACCGCGCCTGACCGGCCTCCGGCCAATGGTTGGGTTTCTGCGCTCTGCTCAGGGGTGGGCATACCCATCTCCTGACCTCCGCGAGCCGGCTCCGCGACGTCCCCATGCTCTTATGCCCCGCCAATTAACCATAAGAATCGGGTCATATTCAAATCGGTCGCCCGATCGGGCGGGCCGCATTGAACTTTTTCTTATGCATTGGCAGTGCGGGCGACCGCCCGGACGGTGACAGCTCATTATAGCCGAGCCGTGCATATTGTGGTGTGCGCTGCGTCACCAACGCCTCGGGCGCCAATCAGCGGGGCAGCGGCGCCCCCGGGCAGGCTCACTGGAAGGGCGGAATCGGCAAGGCGGCGCTGGGGAATATCCCTCCACGCCTGGAGACCGGTTAAGGCCGGT
>DATKNM010000113.1:0-6491 GCA_035541335.1 Binatia bacterium | reverse complement strand
TGCTTCAGCCGTGCCGCGATCATCTGCGGCGTGCCGCCGGTCTGGGCCTGGATCTCCTCGAAGCGATGGCTCGCCATGAAGAGCTCGCGCAGCACCAGCACGGTCCAGCGGTCGCCCACCACCGCCTCGGCCCGCGCCACCGGGCACAGGGTCGGCGATTCCGCCTTCTGGCCGGAACCTGTGCGCTTCGTCACTTTCGTTTTCATAGTACCTTGTCGCTATGATTTCCATAGCAATATGGCTTGGCACTGAAAGCAATGCAAGAGGCCGCCGGGAGACCGGGGCCGACCCGTCAACCCGCTGACCCGAAAAGGAAAAGATGCCATGAATGCGATCAATCCCGCCAATTCGAAGGTCCTCTTCACCGGCAAGACCCACACCTCCGCCGGCAAGGACGGCGCGACCAGGAGCGCCGACGGCTTCCTGGACGTGAAGCTGCCGCAGCCGCATCCCGCCGCCGAGAACTTCTTCGCGGCCGCCTGGTCGGCCTGCTACCTCGGCGCCGTCGAGCTCGCCGCCGCCACCCGCAAGGTGAAGCTTGCCGGCAGCCCGTCGGTCGATACCGAGATCGACCTCAACCACGCCGGCGGCACCACCTTCTTCCTGAAGGCGCGCTTGAGCGTCAGCATCCCCGGCGTCGATCGCGCGACCGCCGAGGAGCTCGCCACGGCGGCGCATGGCATCTGCCCCTATTCGAAGGCCGTCCACGGCAACATCGACGTGACCACGACCGTCATCTGATCGATATCCACCGGCACCGATACGTCAGTGCAATGGAAGTCGGACGGGCGCGCGCTCAATCTGAGCCGCGCCCGTTCCGCGTCGGCGCCCCATTATCCTCGAGAGGGAGATCGCGCATGGCCGACACCTATTCCCGCGAACGGACCGCTCTTCTCTTCGTCGACCCCTACAACGATTTCCTGTCGGAGGGCGGCAAGATCTATCCGCGGCTGAAATCGGTCGCGGACCGGGTCGGGCTGCTGGACAATCTCCGGCTCCTCAACGCCGCAGTGCGCGCGGCCGGCATCCAGGTTGCGATCGTGCCGCATCGCCGCTGGGAGCCCGGCGACTACGAGGACTGGGATCATCCGAATCCGACCCAGCGCTCCATCATGAAGAGCCACAGCTTCGCCCGCGGCGAATGGGGCGGGGAGTGGCATCCGGACTTCGCGCCGCAGCCGGGCGACATCGTCGCCCGCGAGCATTGGAGCCAGAGCGGCTTCGCCAACACCGATCTCGACATGCGGCTGAAGCAGAAGGGCGTCACTCACGTGATCCTGGTCGGTCTCCTCGCCAACACGTGCATCGAATCCACTGCCCGCTTCGCCATGGAGCTCGGCTACCACGTGACGCTGGTGCGCGATGCGACCGCGGCGTTCAGCGATGAGCTGATGCGCGCCGCCCACGAGCTCAACGGCCCCACCTTCGCCCACGCCATCCTCGACACCGCCGGCGTGATCGCCGCCTTGCCTGAAGTCGCCCCGCTGCCAGCGCCGCGCAATAGATTGGTCCGTGAGGCCAAGGAGAAACGCCCATGACGCCACCCGTCAGGTTCCAGCCCGAAGCCCGACCCCTCGATCCCGACCGGCGCCGGCTGCTGGCGGCTATGTCCATGGGATTGGCTGCCGCCGGCGCCGCGCGCCTGGTAACGGTGCGCCCGGCCCGGGCCGACGCGAACGATGCGAGCGCGGCCGGCGGCGATGCCATCCGCCCTTTCCATGTCGCCTTCCCCGAGGATGACCTCGACGACCTGCGCCGCCGCCTGAAGAAAACGCGGTGGCCCGACAAAGAGACGGTTGGCGACCAGTCCCAGGGCATCCAGCTCGCGAAGCTCCAGCCGCTCGCCGCCTATTGGGCCGAGCATTACGACTGGCGGCAGGCCGAGGCGAAGCTCAACGCGCTGCCGCAGTTCATCACCACGATCGATGGCCTCGACATCCATTTCATTCACATCCGCTCGAAACATTCCGACGCACTGCCGGTGATCATCACCCATGGTTGGCCGGGATCGGTGTTCGAGCAGCTGAAGGTGATCGGGCCGCTGACCGATCCGACCGCGCATGGCGGCCGCGTTGAGGACGCGTTCGACGTGGTGATCCCCTCCCTGCCGGGCTTCGGCTTCTCCGGCAAGCCGACGGAGGCAGGCTGGGGTCTCGATCGCATCGCCAAGACCTGGGCGACCTTGATGCAGCGCCTCGGCTACACCCGATACGTGGCCCAGGGCGGCGACTGGGGTTCCCCGGTCTCGAATGCCATGGCCCGCCTGGCGCCTCAGGGCCTGCTCGGGATCCACGTGAACCTGCCGGCGGTAGTGCCGCCGGAGATCGCGCCCGTCCTCGCCGTCGGCGGGCCGGCGCCGGCGAACCTCTCGCCGGAAGAACACGCGACCTTCGACCAGCTCCTTGCCGGCGCCAAGATGGGCAGCCGTTCTTATGCGACGATGATGGGCACCAAGCCGCAGACCATCGGCTATGGCATTTCCGATTCGCCCGTCGGCCTCGCGGCGTGGATGCTCGGCCATCCCGGCTTCGCCCATTGGAGCTACAGCAACGGCGATCCCGAGAAGACCTTGGACGAGGTGCTCGACGACATCACGCTTTACTGGCTGACCGACACCGCGACCTCGGCCGGGCGGATCTATTGGGAGTTCGGCGGCGGCGCCAGCCCCGCTTTCTCCGGCCCGCAGAAGACCACCGACGTGACGCTCCCGGTGGCGATCACGGTCTTCCCCGGCGAGAGCTATCAGGCGCCCGAGAGTTGGGCACGGCGCGCCTACCGCAACCTCAGCTATTTCCACCGGGCCGATAAGGGCGGCCACTTCGCCGCCTGGGAGGAGCCGGAGCTCTTCGCCCAGGAGCTCCGCGCCGCCTTCCGGCCCCTCCGCCAGGCCTAGGAGAGAACGCCATGAAACGTCCGTCGATTCAGTTCGCGGCCGTGATCGCGGTCAGCGCCGTGATCGCACTCGGCTGCATCGTCGAAAGCGCGCTGCTCGCGGTGGCCTTGTTCTGACCCTATCGGCGATGATCTCCGACGTGATGATCGCGCAGGCCTTGTGCGTTGTTATTGCGTCTTACGGGGCACCGCCTCGAACACCGCGGTCAGCACGCCGATCCGTCCTTCCATCAGGCTGCGGCCGAGATTGGTGAACAGCGTTCCGAAATCCGGGCCGATCACCACGGCGAGGTTCGGCGCAGGCGGCGGGCCGGATTCGCGCAGCTTCATGATCCAGGCCTTGGCGGCCTCGGTGTCGTCCTGGAAGACGAGGGTGCGGAAGCCGGCGGGCTCGACTGCGGCGCGGGTCGCCTCCGCGGTCAGCAGGAAGCTCGCCGCCGGATCGCGGGCCCAGGGGAGGGGGAAGAGCGGGGCCTCGCCCTTGGCGACGACGTCAAACGTCGCAAATCGCCCGCCCGGCTTCAGGACGCGGCGGATCTCGCGATAGAGCTGCGGCCGGTCGGCGATGTTCATCGCCACGTGCTGCAGCAGCGCGGCGTCGAATGTGCCGCCCTCGAATGGCAGGTCGAGGGCGCTGGCCGTCCGGAACGTGACGTCGGCGCTTTGTCCCGTGCGCTCCGTCAGATAGCGCGCCGCATCCACGAAGGACTCGCTGAGATCGATGCCGGTCACGCGGCAGCCGCGGTTCGCCGCCAGGAAGCGCGCCGGCCCGCCGATGCCGGCGCCGACATCGAGCACCGACATCCCGGGGATGATCTCGGCGAGTTCCGCCAGCTCGGCGGTGGCCGCCATCCCGCGCGAATGAAACTGGTCGAGGGCGCCAAGTTGCTGCGGCGTCAGCCGCTGGGTTTCCGGTCCGAAGACCGCCAGCGCCGTCTTCAGCCGTTGCACGAGCTCGGGTGCGCGATAGTGGTCGCGCACGCCGTCGAGCCCGTCGAGCGTCGCAAGGTCGGTCATCGCAAATCTCTCCGCGTAAGGGGGCGAGACCTGAGAGATAGGGTCGCTTCCGCCCCGCGACTATTCGCGATAATATCGATGTACTATGAAGCGTAACTTAACAGTTCGCCGGCTTGCAACCAGACACGGTGCGCTCGACGGCGTGGAGGCATCCTTGAGCGTCGCCCGGCACCGCAATTTTCGCCGGGCGGCGGCGGAGCTCGGCGTGACGCCCTCGGCGATCAGCCAGGCGGTGCGCGCGTTGGAGACGCGCCTCGGCGCCGCACTCTTCCTCCGCACTACGCGCAGCGTCGGCCTGACCGAGGCCGGCGAACGGTTCCTCGCCAGGGCGCGGCCCGCCTTCGAGGAGCTGGTCGCCGCGGGAGAGGCCGCGCGCGACCTCGGACAACGCCCGGCGGGTCTCCTTCGCCTCTCGGTGCCGCGCGCCGTGGTGCCGATCCTCTTGGAGCCGCTGATGGCCTCCTTCGCCCTTGCCTATCCCGAGGTCGAGCTGGAGATCGTCGCCGAGGACGGGTTGATCGACCTCGCGGCCCGGGGCTTCGATGCCGGCATCCGCATGGGCCAGCTCCTCGCCGCCGACATGGTGGCGGTGCGGCTGACCGCGCCCTTCCCGCTGGTGGTGGTCGGCAGCCCCGACTATCTCGCGCGGATGAAACGCCCGCAGCGCATCGACGATCTCCGCCGTCATGCCTGCCTCCGCATGCGCCGCACCGACGGCGCCATCGCGCCCTGGCCACTCATCGACGGCAACAAGACCGTCGAGGTGGTCGTCTCCGGCCCACTGATCACGCATGACTTCCTGACGTTGCTGGGTGCTGCGATCCGCGGCATGGGCCTCGCTTATCTGCCGGCACCGTTGGCCGCTTCCGCCATCGCCGAAGGGAAGCTGCGCCCGCTGTTGCAGCGCCACGCCGTCACCACGCCCGGCCTCTTCCTCTACCATCCCGGCCGGCGCCAGGTGCTGCCGAAGCTCCGCGCCTTCATCGAGCACGTCCGCTACCGGCGCTGAGGATCCGTGCGCCGCCGTCGCGGCATCTCCGCTCTCAGGAAGTCCATCATGGCGCGGACCTTTCCGGGCAGGAACGAGCGGCTCGGATAGAGCAGCCACACGGCCGTCTCGAAGCTGGTGGCCGTCACGCGATGATCTGGAAAGAGATCGACCAGCCGGCCTTCGGCGATGTCGTCGCCGACCAGCCAGTCCGCCAGCAAGGCGGGTCCCATCCCGGCCAGCGTCAGGGTATGCAGCGCGAGCGCACCCGAAACCGCGATGCTGCCGCGCACGGAAACATCCGTTGTCGCCCCGTCCTGGCTCCTGAAGATCCAGCGCGAGCGAAAGCCGGGAAGCGCGAACAGCAGGCAGTCCCGATCCGCCAGCGCCTGCGGTCGACGCAGCGGACCTTCGCGATCCAGATAGCCGGGGCTGGCGCAAACCCGGTAGGTCGAATCCATCAGCTTGGCGACGACCACGTCGCCCGCGACGCTGCTCCCCAGCCTGACGGCGAGATCGATCCGGTCGGCGATCAGGTCGAGATTGGTGTCGGAGAGAACGAGGTCGAGCTCCACTTTGGGAAACGCCCCGCGAAAGCGCGAGAGCAACGGAATGACCATCTTCTCTCCGAACGCCACCGAGGTCGTCATGCGCAAGACGCCGGACGGTCCGGTGCTGATGGCCAGCGCCTCGTCTCGCGCATGGTCGAACTCGTCGGCCATCGCTTCGATCCGCCGGAGATAGATCTCGCCGGCTTCCGTCACGGCGACGCGCCGGGTGGCGCGCTGAAACAGGCGGAAGCCGAGCGCGCTTTCGATCGACGCGACCGCGCGGGAAATCTGCGAGGGATCGACGCCGCGCTCCCGGGCGGCGGCGGTGAAGCTCCGGTGCCGGGCGATCGCGAGCAGAAGACGGGCGCTGTCGACGTCCATCGATGCAGATTACGCATCAATATAGTGCTGAAACAACGTCTTATTGCGGAAATCGCCGGTTGCTAGTCTCGCCAAGCCCATCGACGCGGGGCGACGCAATCGGAGGGATCATGTCCAGGATCGCTTTTCTCGGCCTTGGCGCGATGGGATCGCGAATGGCCGCACAGCTCCTCTCCGCCGATCACGCGTTGGTCGTCTGGAACCGCAGTCCGGAAAAGACCGACGCGCTGCGGGCGGCCGGCGCGGAGGGTGCGGCTTCGCCGCGCGCCGCGGCGGAGGGCGCGGACTTCGTGCTGGCGATGGTGCGCGACGATCAGGCGTCCCGCGAAATCTGGCTCGATCGGGAGACCGGTGCGCTGGCGTCGATCCGCCGGGACGCGGTCGCGATCGAATGCTCGACCTTAGGGCTGCAGTGGGTGGCCGAGCTCTCCGTCCGTTGCAAGGCCGGCGGCGTCGCCTTCCTCGATGCCCCTCTGGCCGGTTCGCGTCCGCAGGCGGAACAGCGCCAATTGATCTTCTTCGTCGGCGGCGACCCCGAAGTGTTCGCGCGCGCCGAGCCGATCCTGAAGGCGATGGGCGCCGCAATTCATCATGCCGGGCTGAACGGCGCCGGCGCCCTCACCAAGCTCGTCGCCAACGCCCTGTTCGGAATCCAGGTGGCG
>DATKNM010000112.1:0-6814 GCA_035541335.1 Binatia bacterium | reverse complement strand
TGCAGCTCCATCGTCTCCCGGACGGCGAGATCGGCCAGCGGGTCCATCAGGAGACGGCGCGGCTCAGGTTGTATTTCATGATGCTGCCATGGCGGCCGTCGCGGTCGCGCTCCAGCTCGAACGTGTCGCCCTCCGGGCCCTCGCGCCGGGCGAGCACGGTCCGGATCTCGCGGCGGTCCGCGTCCGTCAGCTTCAGCGCCGCGATCCTCAGGTTGGCCGCGAGATGCGCCCGGTTGCGCGCGCCGACGATCACTGCCGCCACCTGCGGCAGGTCCAGCATATAGCGGCTGGCAACGGTGGCGATGTCGACGCCGTGCCGCTCCGCCACGGTCTTCAACGCCCGCAGCAATTCCTGGAACAGGTCCCAGCCGCCGAAATCGTCGATGATCAGCTTGTACTTAGTGAGCGAGCGGTTCTCCAGCGGCGCCTGCGGCTCGGCTTGGCCGAGCCAGCGCTCGCCGAGGAACCCTCCGGCGACGGTGCCATAGACCAGCAGGCCGATGTTGTGGCGCTGGGCCGCCGCCGCCAGAGCATGCTCCGGCCGCGCATCCAGCAGCGAATACTGCACCTGCATGCTGGCGAGCGGCACGCCCGCCGCGACCAGGCGCTCGGTGCGCTCGGTGTCGAAATTGGTTCCGCCGATGAGGTCGATCTTGCCCTGCTCGCGCAGCTCTTCGAGCCAGAGCGCCGCATCGATGCAGCCGGGCACGCTATAATCCCACCAGTGGAACTGCACCAGGTCGAGCCGCTCCTGGCCGAGGCGCCGCAGCGATCGCTCGATAATCGTGCGGACATAGACCCGATCGACCTCATGCAGCGTCGCAAGGTCGGGAACGAACTTGGTGTGGATCTTGAGCGCCTGCAGCGCCGCCGCGCCATGGCGGTCGGCATAGACGCGCCGCGCGGCGCCGATCAGTTCCTCGACGCCGGTATAGATGTCGGCGCAGTCGAAGGTGAGGATCCCCGCCTCCGCCGATGCGACCAGGTCCTCGACCGCGGCATCGAATTCCACCGCGCCATGGCCGCCGGCCAACTGCCAGCCGCCCCGGATCACCCGGGAGATGCGATAGCCGGGGCGGAGGTCATGATATTCCATCGTGGTCATTTCTTCTTCGGTCTGTCGAGCGGAACCGCGGTCGTGTCCCCGCGGCGGAACCTGCGCTTGCCCGTCCGGGTGATGCGGAACCGCGTCGCGCAGTTGGGGTCCGGGCAGGCGACCTCGGCGTCGCTGGTCATCCAGTCGTTGGGATCGCTCGGCCGCTGCTTCGCCGCCAGGAGCGGCAGCAGCGCGCCCAGGGAATAGATCGAGAAACCCTGCCCCGGCGGCAAGTGCAGCATCTCGCCCCGCAATTCGAAAAAGTCGCCGGGCTTGGCGCCGCAATAGATCTTGCCGCCCTTCGGCACCGTCACCTCGACCTTGAGATCGTAGAGCTCGAAGCTCGGCTCCGCGCCCGAGCGGCGCGGCTTTTTGGAGGCCGGCATGGCTTACCCCGAATGACCTTGCGCGGCCGGAACCGCGCCGTTAACGTGGCGCCATCAAGCGGGAAATCACCGCAACTTTCAAGCACAAGCCCTCCGTCGGACAGCTTTGGCCGCATGTCTTTTTTACGCGAATACTGAGGCATGCTGGAGACGAGGTCCGTATCGAAGCATTTCGGCGGGGTCGCCGCCGTGGATGCCGTGTCGCTCGAGGTCAAGCTCGGCGAGATCGCCGGCCTGATCGGTCCCAACGGCGCCGGCAAGACCACCTTGTTCAACATCATGGCCGGAAGCCTGAAGCCGAGCGGCGGCGCGGTCGTGCTGAACGGCCGGCGCGTCGATGATCTCCCGGCGCATCGGCGCCTCGATCTCGGCCTCGGCCGCACCTTCCAGATCCCGCGCCTCTTCGGGCAGATGAGCGTGCTGGAGAACATGCTGACGGCCGCGCGCGGCCAGGTCGGCGAGCGCATCCTGCCGAACTGGCTGCCCGGCCGCGCGATCCGCGCCCAGGAACGCCTCAACGCCGAGAAGGCCATGCGCCTGCTCGACTTCGTGACCTTGACCCGGCTCGCCCGCGACCCCGCGCGGGTGCTCTCCGGCGGCCAGCGCAAGCTCCTGGAGCTGGCGCGCATCCTGATGGCGGACCCGAAGCTGATCCTGCTGGATGAGCCGGCGGCGGGCGTCAACCCGTCGCTGCTCGAGACCATCATCGACCGCATCCAGGCGATCAACGCGGCCGGCGTCACCTTCCTCATCATCGAGCACAACATGGAGATGGTGGCGCGGCTCTGCGGCCGCGCTTTCGTGATGGTCGAGGGCCGGCTGCTCTGCGAGGGCACGCCGGGCGAGGTCACCCGCGATCCCCGCGTGGTCGACGCCTATCTCGGCGGCGCCGCGGCATGACGACCGCCGTTCTCCGCGCCGAGGCGATCGTCGCCGGCTACGAGCCCGATCTGCCGATCCTGAACGGCGCGAGCTTCGAGGTGCGCGACCGGGAGATCGTCGCCCTGCTCGGCCCCAACGGCGCCGGCAAGTCGACGTTGATCAAGGCGATTGCGGGGCTGGTGCCGATCTCTTCGGGCGTGGTGACGCTGGCGGGCGAGGAGATCACCCGCCTCCCCGCCCATGTCCTGATCCGGCGCGGCCTCGGCTTCGTGCCGCAGACCGAGAACGTCTTCACCACCATGTCGATCGACGACAACCTGAAACTCGCCGCCGCGGTGCTGGAGAAGCCGCGCCGCGGCCCGCGCATCGCGGCGATGTATGCGATGTTCCCGGCTCTCGCCGCGCGCCGGCATCTCGCGGCGGGACGGCTCTCCGGCGGTCAGCGGCAGATGCTGGCGATCGCCCGCGCGCTGCTGGTCGAGCCCAAGGTGCTGATGCTGGACGAACCCTCCGCCGGCCTCTCGCCCAAGGTCGCGGCAGAAGTATTCGAGAACCTCCTCAAGATCCGCGCCTCCGGCGTCGCCATTGCGCTCGTCGAGCAGAGCGTGCGCGCGGCACTGTCGATCGCCGATCGCGCCTATATCCTCGCCGAGGGCCGCAACCGTCATGAGGGTGCCGCGGCCGACCTGTGCGACGATCCGGTGATCGCGCGGCTCTATCTCGGCGGCGATCCGACCGCGGCCAGGGCAAATCCATGAGCCTGCAGTTCATCGCCGACGGGCTGCTGATCGGCGCCATGGTGGGGCTCGGCGCCATCGGCGTCACCCTCACCTACTCCATCCTCGGCTTCGCCAACTTCGTCCATGGCGAGTTCATCGCCTGGGGCGCCTATGCCTGCCTGGTGATCGCCGGGCTGATCGGCCTCGCGGTCGGCGCCGACATCGCGCCGCTGGGACCGTTCTCCATCGGCTGGACGATCCTGGTCGCCGCCGTCATCGCCATGGCCTTCACCGGCGGCCTGGCGCTCGCCCTGGACTGGCTGCTGTTCGCGCGGCTCCGAAAGCACGGCAACGCCATCGTGCTGGTGATGGCGAGCTTCGGCGCCTCGATGGCGCTCCGCAGCCTGCTCGAATTCCTGTTCACCTCGGAGCCGGCCTATTTCAGCCGCGACATCCAGATCGCGATTCCGCTCGGCCTCGGCATCCGCGTCACGCCGGACCAGATGTTGATGCTAGGCCTGACCGCCGTGCTGGTCACGGCGATGCATCTCCTCATCACCCGCACCGCCATCGGCCGCGCCATGCGCGCGGTCAGCGAGAACCCGGCCCTCGCCCGGGTCGCCGGCATCGACGTCGCCGGCGTCATCCGCAAGACCTGGCTGATCGGCGGCGCGCTCGCCTGCGCCGCCGGCATCGTCGCCGGCATCACCGTGCAGATCCGCCCCTTCATGGGCTTCGACCTGCTGCTGCCGATGTTCGCCGCCGCGATCCTCGGCGGGATCGGCAGCGTGCCCGGCGCCGTGGTCGGCGGCCTGATCGTCGGCCTCGCCGAATCCTGCGCCGTGCAGTTCGTCGGCGCCGAGTACCGCGCGGCGGTCGCCTTCCTGCTGCTGATCGCGGTGCTACTGGTGAAGCCCGCCGGCCTCTTCGGACGGGGTGACGCCTGATGCTGGACGTCGTCGCCTATGGCGCCTTCTTCCTGACGACCGCGCTTTCCTATGCGCTGATCTGCCTCGGCCTCAATCTGCAATGGGGCCAGACGGGCCTTTTCAATGTCGGCGTCGCCGGCTTCGTCGCGATCGGCGCCTACGCTTCGGCCATGCTGACGACGCCAGCCGGCGGCAATCATTTCGGCGGCTATGGCCTGCCGATCGCGGTCGGCTGGATCGGGGCGATTATCGCCTCCGGCCTCGCGGCGGCGGTGATCGGCGCCATCACGCTCCGCCTCCGGGCCGACTATCTCGCCATCACCACCTTCGGCATCGCGATCGTCATCCAGCTGGTCGCCCTCAACGCCCAGGCCATCACCGGCGGTCCCTTCGGCATCGGCTTCATCCCGCGGCCCTTCGCCAGCCTCGCCGAATATGCCCTTGGCTTCGATCTCGCCAACCTTGCGGTGGTCGCGCTGGTGACCCTGGCCGTCTTCCGGGCGCTGGAGCGGCTGGTCCGCAGTCCCTGGGGCCGCGTGCTCCGCGCCATCCGCGAGGACGAAACCGCGGCCCTCTCGCTCGGCAAGAACGCCAACCGGTTCCGCCTGCAGGCCTTCGTGCTCGGCAGCGCCATCATGGGTCTCGCCGGCGCGGTGCAGGGCCACTTCATCGGCTTCATCGCGCCGGAGAACTATCTCTCCGCCATCACCTTCCAGACCTGGGCCATGCTGATCATCGGTGGCTCCGGCAACAACCGCGGTGCGGTCCTCGGCGCACTGGTGGTCTGGGGCCTGTGGAGCGCCTCGGGCGCCGCCATGACCACGATCTTCCCGCCGGAGCAGCAGGCGCGCGCGGCGGCGCTGCAGATCGTCGCCATCGGCGTGGTGATGTCGCTGATCCTGCTGCTGCGACCACGCGGGATCCTCGGCGAGGAGATGACCGTCTCGCGGCACCTGGACGGCGAGACCTAGCCTTCGTCCTTCGGCCAGAGCCAGGCGGCGCCGCGGATGCCGCTGGAATCGCCGTGCAGCGCCGGACGGATCGGCGTCGCGAATTCCTTGCCGAAGACGTAAGTCGTCAGCGCGGCGCTGACCGCCGGATAGAGCCGCGCGATGCGCGACATGCCGCCGCCCAAGACGATCACGTCGGGATCGAGGATGTTGATCACATGGGCGAGGCCGCGGGTGAGCCGGCTCTCATAGCGCTGCACCGCCGCTTCCGCCACGGCGTCGCCCTGCTCGGTCAGCGCCAGGATCTCCCGGCCGGTGCGGCGCGTGCCGACGGTGCGTTCGTAGTCGTCCTCGAGGCCGGTGCCGGAGATCCAGGTCTCGAGACAGCCGTGCTTGCCACAATAGCAATTGGGTCCGGGAAACTCGTCGGGATCGGGCCAAGGCAGCGGGTTGTGCGCCCATTCTCCGGCGATGCCGTTCGGTCCGTTGTGCGGCCGCGCCTTGAAGGTGATGCCGGAGCCTGACCCGGTCCCGAGGATGACGGCCCAGACGAGGTCGAAGCCGACCCCGGCGCCGTCGGTCGCCTCGGAGACCGCGAGGCAGTTGGCGTCGTTGACGCAGCGCACTTCGCGGCTCATCGCCGCGGAGAGGTCCTTGTCCAGGGGCTTGCCGTTGAGCCAGACCGAGTTCGCGTTCTTGACGAGCCCGGTCACGGCCGAGATCGAGCCCGGAATGGCGACGCCGACAGTCCCGCTGCGCCCGGTCTCGCGCTCGACTTGCGCCACGAGATCCGACATCAGCCGGATCGAGCCATCGTAGTCGTGGCGGGGCGTCGCCACGCGATGGCGCGTCAGCTCCCGCCCCTCACGGTCGATCGCCAGGATTTCGATCTTGGTGCCGCCGAGATCGATGCCGATGCGGATTCGTCCGCTCACGTGCCGCTCCCTGAGAACCCGTGCCCGGTATAGCGCGGCCTCGGGAAAGGCGGAAGCCGGTCAGAGCTCGCGGGAATCCTCGACGATCTGGTCGATGGCGCCGAACAGCGACCGGCCGTCGCGGTCCAGCATCTCGATCCGGACCGTGTCGCCGATCTTCAGGAACGGCGTCGTCGCGGCGCCGCCGAGGATGGTCTCCACCATGCGCTGCTCGGCGATGCAGGAATAGCCGGCGCCGCCTTCCGCCACCGGCCGGCCCGGCCCGCCGTCGGTGGCGCGGTTGGAGACCGTGCCGGAGCCGACGATCGTGCCGGCGGCGAGCCGCCGGGTCTTCGCCGCATGGGCAATGAGGGTCGGGAAGTCGAAGGTCATGTCGATGCCGGCATTGGGTCTCCCGAACGCCTGGCCGTTCAAAGTCGAGAGCAGCGGCAAATGCAGCCGACCGCCGTTCCAGGCCGCGCCGAGCTCTTCGGGTGTCACGGCCACCGGCGAGAAGGCGGAGCTCGGCTTTCCCTGGAAGAAGCCGAAGCCCTTCCCGAGCTCGCCGGGAATGACGTTCCGCAACGAGACGTCGTTCGCCAGCATGACGAGGCGGATCGCCTTGGCGGCCTCTGCGGGTGTCGCGCCCATCGGCACGTCGCCGGTGACGACCGCGACCTCCGCCTCGAAATCGAGGCCCCAGGCCTCGTCTCCCAGCGGAATGGGATCGGTCGGCGCCAGGAAGGTGTCCGAGCCGCCCTGGTACATCAGCGGGTCGGTCCAGAAGCTCTCCGGCGTTTCCGCGTTGCGTGCCTTCCGCACCAGGGCGACGTGGTTCACATAGGCCGAGCCGTCGGCCCATTGATAGGCGCGGGGCAGCGGGGCCAGGCAATGCGCGGGATCGAACGGCTCGCCCCAGCCGTCGTTCACCCGTCGCG
>DATKNM010000111.1:0-5582 GCA_035541335.1 Binatia bacterium | reverse complement strand
TCTCCGCGGTGACGCCCTCCGGGCCCATCAGCTCATCGACCGCAAGGCGTACGGCGACAGCGCAAGAATGGCCGACCGCGTCCTGGGTGTCCTCGATCATCTCTTTCAAAAGCCGCGCGCGGCTCTCGATCGAGCCGCCGTATTCGTCGCTGCGCTGGTTCCAGCGCTTGGTGATGAACTGGAACGGCAGGTAGCCGTGGCCGGCATAGCAATAGACGATGTCGAAGCCGGCGCGCATCGCGCGCTTCGCGGCATCGACCTGCCAGCGCCGGAGGTTGCGGATGTCCTCGCGGTCCATCGCGCGGGTCTGCAACGGGAAGACCGCGTGCTGGGTCGAGCCCGAAGGCGAGAGCGGGGTCTCTCGGCTGGCGCGGTTCGGCGCATGGTTGCCGCCGTGCCAGAGCTCGACGCCGGCGAGCGCGCCGAAGCCGTGGATCTTCTCGACCGTCAGCGACTGGATGCGAACATCGTTCTCGTCCCAAAGCGCGCAGAGCCGATAGGGCGCATCCTCGCTCGACCAATGCAGGGAGCAGTATTCCGTGTTGACGACGCCCCAGCCGCCCTCGGCCTTGATCTCCCGGAGCCGCGCCACGCTGTGTGGGAGGTCGAACCCCATGCCGGTGCAATGCGGCACCTGGTAGAACCGGTTCTTCGCCGTCCTCGGCCCGATCCGGACCGGTTCGAACAGGATGTCGTAGCGCGGATTTCGGCTCATGGATTTGGACTCAGGTCTCCCCACGGGACCATCCAAGCTGTATACAGCTTGGTCTCCACTGTCAATTTGTGGCGGCGATCTTGGCCCCTGGTTTGGGGGCGCCTCCGGGTCCGATATAGGGCAGGAAGACCCCGGCATTGACCCCGATCCCCACCGGTTCGGTGCTGTGGGGCTTGCGGCCGAAGCCTGAAATGATGCCGATCAGGGCCGGCTCTCCGGCGCCATCGACCAGCAGGATCGGACCCCCGCTATCCCCCGCCCGGAAGATACAGCTGGTGATCAGCATGGTGTCGTCGGGGAACATCCCGAGCTCCGACTGCGGGATGATCCGGCAGGGCGAATGCAGCCGGAGCTCGTCATAGGCGCCGTTGCCGTAGCCCGCGGTCACCAGCCGGTCGCCAGACTGCACCAGCCGCAGCATGCCGGAGATCGGCAGGGATGCGACCGGCAGCGGCTGCACGCCCACCACCGGCGGGCTGACGGTGATCAACGCCCAGTCGTTGGGCACGTCCTCGTTCCGGAGCTTGCCGCCGCGGATGACGCCGCCGAGGCCTCTGAACGCGATGCCGCGGGACGGCGGAAAGGCGGGCAGGCCGCCGAGATTGGGGCGGAAGACCAAGTCGCCCGGCCGGACCGCGGCCTTGGCGTTGTTCAGGAACAGGCAATGCGCGGCCGTGGCGATGAGATCGGGCTCGACCAACACCGCCGAGCAGTGCGGATCCTCCGTGCCGGCGTCGAGCTCGCCGATCGCCGCGGTCCAGGGCGCCACCGGCGAGGGCTGCGGCGCCTGCAGCTTGGGGCCGGGCGTGGGCGCGCAGCCGGCGAGGACGGCGCCGATCAGCGCCAGCATGACGCCGATCCGGAGGGTCTCTCGATTCGCCTGCTTCGAACGGAACATGCGCCCAAACTACCAGAGCGACCGCGGAATGGCATCGTTCCGCGCAGGCCCCTCCCCGGATTTCCACTTGATGACGCCGCCGCCGATCTGGTCTAGAAGCAGGCCACGATCGGGCGATGACGGCAGGAGGTGGATGGCGTGGGCATGAACGGTGCGGCCTCGAAGGGCCGGATCCTGGCGGCGATCGACACCGCGGACCTCGACGCGGCGGCCGCACAGGCAGCAAGACTCGGGAAGTCGGTCGAGGGCGTGAAGCTCGGCCTTGAATTCTATATGGCGCATGGCGCGCCGGGCTATCGCAAGGTTGCGGCGGCACTCGCCGAGGCGACCGCCGTCTCCGGCCCCGCGCCGATCTTCCTCGACTTGAAGTTCCACGACATCCCGAACACGGTCGCGGGCGCGGTGCGCTCGGTGGCGCCGCTTCAGCCGCTGATCCTCAACGTCCACGCCTCGGGTGGCCTCGCCATGCTGCGCGCCGCCGCCGATGCCGCGGCCGAGAGCGCCGAGAAGCTGAAGCTGCGCCGCGCCAAGGTGATCGCCGTCACCGTGCTCACCAGCCTCGACGACGTCGATCTCCGCCGCGTCGGCCAGTCGGTGCCGGCCAGCGACCAGGTGCTGCGCCTCGCCGATTTGACGCGCGAGGCCGGGCTCGACGGCGTGGTCTGCTCGCCGCAGGAGATCGCCCCGCTGCGCGCCCGGTTCGGAAATGACTTCATGCTGGTGACCCCGGGCATCCGTCCGGAATGGGCCGCCACCGGCGACCAGAAGCGCATCATGACCCCGGCCGAGGCGGTCAAGGCGGGCGCCGACTACCTGGTGATCGGGCGCCCTATCACCGCCGACCGGAATCCGGCCGAGGCCGCGACCCGGATCGCTGCGGAGATCGCGGCGGCCTGATATGGTTGTGGCGCGATGATCATCGAGCCCAAGCGCGAGATTCTGCTGGGCCCCCTGATGCGCATCGGTCTGATGCGCTGCTGGGCGGCGCGCGATCACTTCATCCGCCTGGCCGTGGTGCCGCTGGCGGCGATGGTCGCGGTGCTGGTGCCGCTCCAGACCATGGCGATCGACATGATGATGACGGCGACCGGCGAGGCGGGTGCCGAGGCGGGACCGGACCTTTCCCTGCAATTCCTGCTGCTCGGCCTCTGCTACGCCGCGGCGGTCAACGTGTTCGCGGTCAACTGGCTGCGGCAGCTGACCCTCGGCAGGACGGCGGTGCCGGGCCTCGGTTTGTCGCTCACGGGGCGGCACCTGCGCTTCCTCGTCATGATCATCGCCATCTCCTTCGTGACCGGTCTCGCGGGCATGGTCCTCGCCCTGGTGCTCGGGACGCTCGGCATGGCGGGGGTCATGGCGGCGCTGATGATCGGGCTGCTGCTCTGGGCCGCCCTGCTGGCGCGGCTCTCGCCGAGCTGGATCGGCATCGCCATCGACGCGCCGATGCCGTTCGGCACCGCCTGGCGGCGCACCACCGGCCAGAGCTACAAGCTGGTGATCGCCATGCTGGCGGTCGAGGTGCCGCTTGCCTTGAGCCAGCAGATCATCGAGGGCGTCTTCCGCATGACCGGCCTCATCGACGCGGCGCCACTCACCTTCACCCTGATCGTGGCGGCGACGCAGCTGATCGGCGTCGCGGTCCAGCTCTCGATCCTGGTCTCGGCCTATCCCCACTTCCTGCGCGAGACGGTCTGAGCGGTGCCGGTCTCGGCCAAGATCTGCGGTCTCAGGACCGCCGAAACCGTCGCCGCCGCCATTGCCGCGGGCGCCGATTTCGTCGGCTTCAATTTCTTCACGAAGACTCCGCGTTATGTCGAGCCGGAGATGGCCGCTGCGCTCGGCCGGGCCGTTCCCGCAGGCGTGACCAAGACCGGCCTCCTGGTCGATGACGACGACGTGCGCATCGCCGCGATCCTCTCCGTCTGTCCGCTCGACCTCCTGCAACTCCATGGCGCGGAGACGCCGGAGCGGGTCGCCGCGATCAAGGCGAAGTTCGGCCTGCCGGTCATGAAGGTGATCAAGGTCCGGAGCGCCGCGGACATCGCCCGCGCCGCCGACTATGACGGGGTCGCCGACCGCCTGCTGTTCGATGCCGTGCCGCCGGCCGACATGAAGAATGCGCTTCCCGGCGGCAATGCCGTCAGCTTCGACTGGGATCTCCTCAAGGGCTTTCGTTCCCGCCTGCCGTGGATGCTTTCCGGCGGATTGAATGCCGACAATCTGGCGGAGGCGGTGCGCCGCTCGGGCGCCCGGGCGGTCGATGTCTCGTCCGGGGTGGAGGATCGGCCGGGCGAGAAAAACCCGAACAAGATCAAGGCTTTCCTCACGATCGCGCGAAGTCTCTGAGGCGGGTTGGCCTTTGACCTTTGATCCGGTCTATGGTTGATTCCGCCCCTTTCCCAGAACTTTAGAAGACCCGTGAACAGACCCAACACTTTCCGCGCCGGCCCCGACGAATTCGGCCGCTTCGGCATCTTCGGCGGCCGCTTCGTCGCCGAGACCCTGATGCCGCTGATCCTCGCGGTGGAGAAGGCCTACGACGCGGCGAAGAACGATCCCGCGTTTGCCGCCGAGATGGAATATTACCGCAAGCATTACATCGGCCGGCCGAGCCCGCTCTATCTGGCCCAGCGCCTGACCGAGGCTCTCGGCGGCGCCAAGATCTACCTGAAGCGCGAGGAGCTCAACCACACTGGCTCGCACAAGATCAACAACTGCGTCGGCCAGATCCTGCTGGCGAAGCGCATGGGCAAGACCCGGATCATCGCCGAGACCGGCGCCGGCCAGCACGGTGTCGCGACCGCGACGGTGGCGGCGCTCTTCAACCTGCCTTGCACCGTCTACATGGGCGAGGTCGATATCGCGCGCCAGCAGCCGAACGTCTTCCGCATGAAGCTGCTGGGCGCCGAGGTGGTGCCGGTGAAGTCCGGCACGCGCACCCTGAAGGACGCCATGAACGAGGCGTTGCGCGACTGGGTCGCCAACGTCGAGGACACCTTCTACATCATCGGCACCGTCGCCGGCCCGCATCCCTATCCCGCCATGGTGCGCGACTTCCAGTCGGTGATCGGCGAGGAGGCGAAGCAGCAGCACCAGGAGGCCGAGGGCCGCCTGCCGGATGCGCTGGTCGCCTGCATCGGCGGCGGCTCCAATGCCATGGGCCTCTTTCATCCCTTCCTGGACGATACCTCGGTCGAGATCTACGGCGTCGAGGCCGCGGGCGACGGGCTCGAGACCGGGCGGCACGCAGCCTCGATCACCGGCGGCCGGCCCGGCGTGCTGCACGGCAACCGCACCTACCTGCTGCAGGACGACGACGGCCAGATCAAGGACGCGCATTCGATCTCGGCCGGCCTCGACTATCCCGGCATCGGCCCGGAGCATTCCTGGCTGAACGACATCGGCCGCGCGCACTACGTCTCGGCGACGGATGAGGAGGCGCTGGAAGCCTTCCAGCTGCTCTCACGGACCGAGGGGATCATCCCGGCGTTGGAGCCTGCGCATGCGCTCGCCTTTGCGAAGAAGCTGGCGCCCAAGCTGGGCAAGCAGAAGAGCATCATCCTCAATCTCAGCGGCCGCGGCGACAAGGACATCTTCGCCGTCGCCGAGCGCCTCGGCACCAAGCTGTGAGCACCAAGCGATGACCACCCGCATCGAACGCCGTTTCGAGGAGCTGAAGGCCGCGGGCCGCGCCGGCCTCGGAATCTTCGTCACCGCCGGCGATCCTGACTACGAGACCGCCCTCGATCTGCTGCGGGCGCTGCCGGCGGCCGGCGCCGACATGATCGAGTTCGGCATGCCGTTCACCGACCCCATGGCCGACGGCCCGGCGATCCAGGCCTCGTCTTTGCGCGCGCTGAAGAGCGGCCAGAACATGAAGAAGACGCTGGCGATGGTGCGCGCGTTCCGCGCCGATGACCCGGCGACGCCGATCGTGCTCATGGGCTACTACAATCCGATCTATTCCTA
>DATKNM010000110.1:0-9965 GCA_035541335.1 Binatia bacterium | reverse complement strand
TTAGCGAAAGTCCTGCGTTTCATCTGCATCTCAAGCCTCCTTGGTGATGTTTGCTTGTCGAAATGGTCAACCCGCGGCATTGAACGGCCGGCCGAGGCAGGCGGGCGTGTTGAGCCGCACCCGGGTCCGGTCGCTGGAGATCGCCACCAGCACGACGATGGTGGCGAGATAGGGCAGCATGGAGACGAACTGCGAGGGGATCGCGATGCCGAGGCCCTGGATGTGGAGCTGCAGGATCGTGATGCCGCCGAAGAGATAGGCGCCGAGCAGCAGCCGCGACGGCCGCCAGGCCGCGAACACCACCAGCGCCAGGGCGATCCAGCCGCGGCCCGCGGTCATGTTCTCCGCCCACATCGGCGTATAGGCGAGCGAGAGATAGGATCCGGCGATCCCCGCCATGGCGCCGCCGAAGAGGGTCGCGCGATAGCGGATGCGGATCACGTCGTAGCCGATCGCATGGGCGGCATCGTGGGAATCGCCGACCGCGCGCAAGACCAGGCCGCCGTGGCTCCGCGCAAGGAACCAGGAGACGCCGATCAGCGCCGCGAAGGAGAGATAGACCAGGGCATCCTGGCCGAAGACGATGGGGCCGATCACCGGCAGGGTGGTGAGGCCGGCGATGTCGAGCTTCGGCAGCGGCTTCAGCGGTTGTCCCACATAGGCGGAACCGATCAGCGCCGAGAGGCCGATGCCGAAGATGGTGAGGGCGAGTCCGGTCGCGACCTGGTTGGCGAGCAGGCTCAGGGTCAGCACGGCGAAGGCCAGCGCCATGGCGGCCCCCGCAAAGGCCGCCGCTGCGACACCGAGCACGGCGCTGCCGGTGCCGAGGGTGGTCGCGAAGCCGATGACGGCGCCGACCAGCATCATGCCCTCGACGCCGAGATTGAGCACGCCCGACTTCTCGGTCACCAGCTCGCCGGTCGCCGCCAGCAGGAGCGGCGTCGCCGCCGAGATCACCGAGAGGGTGATCGAGGTGAAGAGCTCGGCGCCGTTCATGCCGCACTCCCGGCCTGTTGCCGCTTCCCCGGGCGCTTCCCCGTGAAGCGGATGCGATAGCCGACCATGAGATCGGCGGCGAGCAGGAAGAAGAGCAGGATGCCCTGATAGATGCCGGTGACGGCGTTGGGCAGGCCGAGCACGATCTGCGCCTTCTCGCCGCCGAGATAGGAGAGTGCCAGAACCAAGCCGCCCAGGAGCACGCCGACCGGATGCAGCCGGCCCAGGAAGGCGACGATGATCGCGGTAAAGCCGTAGCCCGGCGAGATCGACGGCGTGATCTGGCCGATCGGCCCCGCCACCTCGAAGACGCCCGCGAGCCCCGCCGTCGCGCCGCCGATCAGCAGCGAGAACCAGGTGAGGCGCGCGGTGCTGAAGCCGGCATAGGAAGCGGCCCGCGGCGCCTGGCCGAGCACCCGGAGCTTGAAGCCGAGCAGGGTCTTCGCATGGATCAGCCAGCCGAGTGCGACGGCGATCAGCGCGAACAGCACGCCCAGGTGCACGCGGGTGCCGGAGATCAGGATCGGCATGGTGGCGCCGTCGCCGAAGAGCCGGGTCTGCGGGAAGCCGTAGCCCTCCGGGTCCTTCCAGGGGCCGACCACGAGATAGATCAGCAGCAGCTGCGCCACATAGGTCAGCATCAGGCTGGTCAGGATCTCGTTGGCGTTGAAGCGGGTCTTCAGGAAGGCCGGAATCGCCGCCCAGGCCATGCCGCCCAAGGCGCCGGCGACGATCATGGCGGGCAGGATCCAGAAGCCGGTGGCATCGCCCGCCGCAAGGCCGACGCCGCCGCCGAAGATGGCGCCGAGGATGAACTGCCCCTCGGCGCCGATGTTCCAGACATTGGCGCGAAAGCCGATGGCGAGGCCGACCCCGATCAGCACCAGAGGTGCTGCCTTAACGCCGAGCTCGGCGATGCCGTTCAAGTCCGAGACCGGCGCGACCACGAAGGTGTAGAGCGCGGCACCGGCCGGCTTGCCCATGATGGCGAAGATCACGGCCGAGACGACCAGGGTCGCCGCGATGGCGACCACCGGCGAGAGCCAGGACCAGAGTGCGGAATGGCCGCCGCGGGCCTCAAGCCGGAACGGCATCGGCGCCTCCCGGTCGAGACGCGGCGACGCCGCCCATCAAGAGGCCGAGCTCGGCCACCGTCACCTCGCCCACCGGCCGCGCCGGCGAGAGCTGGCCGCCGGCGATGACGGCGATGTGGTCGGCCACCTCGATCAGCTCGTCGAGGTCCTGCGAGATCACCACCACCGCGGCGCCCTGGTCGGCGAGATCGAGCAAGGCCTGGCGGATCGCCGCGGCGGCGCCGGCATCGAGGCCCCAGGTCGGCTGCGCCACGACCAGGATGCCCGGTTGCTGCAGGATCTCGCGACCGACGATGAAGCGCTGCAGGTTGCCGCCGGAGAGCGACCGTGCCTCCGCCGCCGGCCCGTCGCTCTTCACGTCGAAGCCGCGGATGACCTCGCTCGCGAACCGGACCGTGCCCGGCATGTCCACCAGCCCGTGCCGCACCAGGCCTTTGCGGCGATAGGCGGAGAGCAGCGCGTTCTCGCTCAAGGACATGTCCTTGACCGCGCCATGGCCATGGCGCTCCTCCGGCACGAAGCAGGCGCCGCGCTGCCGCCGCTCGGCGGGACCGAGCAGCCCCGCGGCGACGCCGTCGAGGGTGATCGCCTCGGCGCGCGCCGCCGGCGTCTCGCCGGAGAGCGCCGCCATCAGCTCGTTCTGCCCGTTGCCGGCGATGCCGGCGATGCCGAGCACCTCGCCCGCCGCCACCGTGAAGGAGATCGACTTCAAGTCGACGCCGAAGGCGCGGTCGGTCGCGAGCGAGAGATCGCTGACCACCAGCCGCGCCGGCGCCGCCTCTGCCGCATCCTCATGGAGGTGATACGGCGGGCGCAGGCTCATGCCGATCATGAGCTCGGCCAGATGCCGTGCGGTCTCCTGCTTCGGATCGCATTCCGCCACCACCTTGCCCTGGCGCATGATGGTGGCGCGGTCGCAGAGCGTGCGGATCTCTTCCAGCTTATGACTGATGTAGAGGATGGCGCAGCCTTCCGATGCGAGGCGACGCAGGGTCTCGAACAGGCGCTCGATCTCCTGCGGCGTCAGCACCGAGGTGGGCTCATCCATGATGAGGAGCTTCGGGCTCTGCAGCAGGCAGCGGACGATCTCCACGCGCTGCCGCTCGCCGACCGAGCGATGGTGCACCGTGGCGCCGGGATCGAGCTTCAGCCCGTAGCTCTCCGAGACTTGGGCGATCCTCGCTTTGAGGCCGCGGCGCTGCCTGGGATCGCTGATGCCCAGGGCGATGTTCTCGGCGACGGTCAGCGCCTCGAACACCGAGAAGTGCTGGAACACCATGCCGATGCCGAGCGCCCGCGCCGCAGCGGGATTGGCGATCTCAACCGGCGCCCCCTGCCAGCGGATCTCGCCGGCATCCGGGTGCAGCACGCCGTAGATGATCTTCACCAGGGTCGATTTGCCGGCGCCATTCTCGCCGAGGAGCGCGTGGATCTCGCCTGGCCAGATCGCGAGGCTGACCCCGTCATTGGCGGTGGTCATCGGGAAGCGCTTCACGATGCCGTCAAGGGAAAGCAAGGCGGGCGCGAGCAGGGGCGCGTCAGCCCGCTTGCCCGGCGTCACGGCCCCGATTTCCTGCGTCATCCCGTCGCTCGACTCGGCTTCCGATGGCTTGGAAAACGCGACTCCTAAGCGATTTCCCGCCGCGGTGCAGCAGGATTCCCGGTCGGATCGACGACTTCCTGTGGATGGCCGCAGTCGAGCCCTGTGGATGATCGCGTTTGACAATCCCGGCCGCAGCGGACTAGGGTTTCGTATGACTTATCCACAGCCGAAACGGATCATTGGGCGAATTACCGGCCGGGCGCTCTGAGCAGCGCCCGGGTCATGCCGGTCTTCCTTTTCGCCACCCGTTTCGGAGTTCTCTCACAATGTCCGTTCCTGATGCCCAGCCGCGCCATGGCGCCGGCCGGCAAGCCGTTCCGACCTTCTGCCTGACGGTCCGCGCGGTCTCCGATCCGGGCGCCCTGCCCCGGCTGCTCGAGGTCTTCGCCAAGCGCGGCATGGTGCCCATGAAGCTGTTCAGCGTCGCCACCGGCGCCGAGGAGCTCACCGTCGATCTCCAGGTCTCCGGCATCGACCTCGAGCAGGGCGCCCTGATTGCCAACCAGCTCCGCAGCCAGGTCGGCATCGAGACGGTGCTGACCAGCGTGAAGACGGAAGGCGTGTAAGCGGGACGCGCCGAGCGATCCTATCCAGCGACCCGCTTCATCACACCATCGATCTTCTCCAGCCCCGTCGCGCATTCCGCCTCGGAGATCACCAAAGGCGGCTTGATCTTCAGGACGTTGTGATGCGGGCCCTCGGAGCTGAGGAGCACGCCCTCTTCCTTCATCACCTCGACGATCGCCTTCAGCGCGCGATCGGCTGGCTCCAGGGTGTCGCGGTCTCGCACCAGCTCGACGCCCATGAAGAGGCCGAGGCCGCGCACGTCGCCGATCACGCGATGACATTCGGCGAGGGACTTGAAGCCGGCCGTGAGCTGCTCGCCGCGCGCGGCGGCATTGGCCATCAGGCGCTCGTCGCGGATCACGTCGAGCACGGCGAGGCCCGCCGCGGCGGAGACCGGGTTGCCGCCGAAGGTGTTGAAATACTCCATGCCGTTGGCGAAGGCGGCGGCGATCTCCGGCCGGCAGGCGACGGCGCCCATGGGATGGCCGTTGCCGATCGGCTTCCCCATGGTGACGATGTCGGGGACGACGCCCTGGGTCTCGAAGGCCCAGAAGTGACTGCCGACGCGGCCGAAGCCGACCTGGACCTCGTCGGCGATGCAAACTCCGCCGGCCGCGCGCACCTCGGCGAAGGCGGCGGCGAGGTAGCCCTCGGGCAGCACCAGCTGCCCGCCGCAGCCGAGCAGCGGCTCGGCGAAGAAAGCGGCGATGCGGCGGTCGAGGCCGCTCAAGTCGCGGAGCAGCGTCGTCACCCGCTCGGCATAGCGCGGACCAGCTTCCGCCTCGCCGTAGCGGATCCGCCCGCGATAGAGGTCCGGCATCTCCGCGACCCAGACATGGCGCGGGCGCCCCGCCCCGCCCGGCCCGTCGAACTTGTAGGGGCTTATGTCGATCAGCGACGACAGGTTGCCGTGATAGGCATGGTCGAGCACCATCACCTCGGTGCCGCCGGTATAGGCGCGAGCGAGGCGCAACGCGAGATCGTTGGCCTCGCTGCCGGAATTCACCAGGAAAACGCTCGAGAGCTCCGGCGGCAACAGCGTCGTCAGGCGATGCGCGTACTCGACGAGGTTGTCATGCAGATAGCGGGTGTTGGTGTTGAGCCGCGCCGCCTGTCCGGCGATCGCCTCCACGACGCGTGGATGGCAATGGCCCACGTGACACACGTTGTTGACGAGGTCGAGATAGCGCCGGCCGTCCTCGGCGATCAGCGTGGCGCCCGCTCCGCGGACGATTTTCAACGGTGTCTCATAAGACAGCGACAGCGCGGCGCCGATCCATCGCGCGCGCAGACGCCGCAATGCCCCCGGGCGGTGCGCGATCGGCGCCGCCGCGTTCACCGGCAGGCCGAGGATGGCGTTGGGGTTGGGCGAGATGCCTTCCCAGAGATCGACGTCCTCCGGCGGCAGGACGCCCATGAGGTCCTCCGCCCGATCGACGGTGAGGGCGGTCAGGAGCTGGATATGGAGATGGGGCGGCCAGCCGCCGTTCTCCGCCGTCGTCCCGAGATGCGCGAGCGTGTCGCCGCGACCGACCGGATCGCCCGCCTTCCACTTGGCGAGATCCGCCGGCGCCAGATGGCCATAGGCGGTCCAGAAGCGGTGCGGCGTGCCGGCTTCATGCTCCAGCACCAGGATGCCGCCGAAGCCGTCGGCCGTGGCGTCGTTCCCGATGAGCGCGATCCGGCCGGGCAGCGGCGCCTGTACCGCGGTCCCGGCCGGTGCGTAGAGATCGATCGCGAGATGGATGGTCCGCGCGCGGCCCCGGTCGTAGGGCGCGCGATCCTCGGCGTAGCGCCCGAGCGGCATGCCGTCGATGCCGGGCAGCACTTCCGCCAGGCGCTCGGCATAGGAGATGCCGGGGCGCGCCGCCGTGTCGCGATCGGCGCCGAGCGGCAGGATGCGCAAGGTCTCCCGCGTGAGAGCGAGCGGCAGGACCGGGCCGAAGTCGTGGCCGTTGCGCAGGATCCAGGCGTCGATGGCGCGCCGCGCGGCCACGGGCTCATGGCCGCAGGCATGGCGCAACGTCGCCACCGCCAGCGGACGATTGAGCGCACGGATTGCCGTCATCGCCCGCCACACGTCGTCCTGGCTGACCAGGAGATAGGCGGCGTTCCCGGGGAACTGCCGGCTCTGCCGCGCCGCCATCACCATGCTGACGGCATAGCGCGTGAGGATGAGGTCGAACAGCAGATCGGCCTCGACCTCGGCGATCGGCGCCTCGGCGCCATAGGCCTGGAGCAGTGGACGGATGATCGCGATGGGATCGGCGGCGCCGACCGCGAGATAGGCCGCGGCGACAGCGAGCTCGTTCACCCGCCAGGTTTCGACGACATCGCCGAAGTCGATGAGGCCGCTGACCATTCCGTCGGCGTCGAGCAGGACGTTGCGGTCATTGGCATCGCCGTGAATCACCTGCTTCGGCCGGCCCGCGAGCCGCGGCACAACAGCGGCAGTGAAGCGCTGCAGCACCTCGGCGGCAACGCGGCGGCGCTCGGGATCGACGATCAGCATCACGTCTTCGGAAAGCGATGCGGCGCCGGCGAGATCCCAGGCATAAGGCGCCGCCGCCGGATGGTGGAAGTCCGCGAGACAGCGGTCGAGCCGCGCCAGCAGCCTCCCCAGCGACGCCGCGGAGCCGGCATCGCGCCGCCGCGCCTCGACCCAGGTCGTGCCGTCGAGCCAGGTGGTGAGGCGCAAACGCCGGGCGCGCCCCTGCGCATCGTCGATTACCGGCAGAGCCTGCCCTTCGCGGCCGAGAAAGAGCCGCGGCAGCGGCAAGTCCGGCGCCTGGTGCTCCAGATGGCGCAGGATCGCAGCCTGGAGTTCGGCGCGCTCCGGCGCGAGATCGGCGGCGTGGATCTTGAAAAGGTAGCGGCCACCATCCGCCGCCGTGACCTTGAAGTTGAGATCGTGCTCGCCGGGCAACGGCTCGAGACGCCCTTGCAAGCCGAAGGCTTCGTGCAGCGCACGCACGGCGAAGTCGGTCGGGTGTTCCGTCATGTCCGCGTCAGCTTGGTGCACCGCTCCCACACTCGCGCCAGGGTCAATAGCCAAAGGCGATGCCTGACCTCACATCGCGTAACGCCCGGTAACGCGACGGCGACCGGGTTGCAGTCGGTTACCAAATGACCCGCCGCGAATACTGCAATGCGAAATCGGGCCGCCCAGATAGCTCGTACCGGAAGGCGCCGTCTTGCGCAATCCGGCCCCTCAGAGCCAACCTTAAGGAGCTTCATCATGTCCAACCGCATTCATGCCGTCCTGATCGCGCTGGTGGCCAGCTCGGCCCTCTCCACCGGAGCCTTCGCCGCCATCAACGGCGTCAACCATGCCAACGACGAAGGCCATCCGACCTCGCGCCTGCAGATGTCGGCCGACTGCAGCGCCCTCGAATCGCAGTACCAGGACGCCGCCCAGGACCACCAGGGCGCGCCCGGCATCGACAAGGCGTCCGAGCTCTATTCCCAGGGCCGCAACCTCTGCAACGACAACGAAGGCTCGGCCGGCGTGCAGAAGCTGCAGCAGTCGCTGCGCGACATTGGCGTCCAGCCGCAGGGCTGACAACATCTACGCTGATCCGGCGGGCCGGTCTCCAGCCGAGGCCGGCCCGCGGATCCGCTGCCCGTGAGGTCAGTCCTTCTTCGGCAGCTTCATGAGGAAGGGATCGATCAGTGCGGGCGAGAGCATGCCGGCGAACCAGGCGAGGAAGGCTGTCGGGAACGGAAAGGCGATGCGCCCCTGATTGCGCTCGAGGCCGCGGCGGACGATGCCGGCGGCGCGGTCGGCCGTCATCAGAAACGGCATCGGAAACTTGTTGCGGTCGGTCATCGGACTCTTCACGAAGCCCGGCATGATGACGCTGACGCCGATCCCCTTCGGCGAAAGATCGCCGCGCAGCGACTCGCCCCAGACCTTGACCGCCGCCTTGGAGGCGCCATAGGCCGGCGCGCCCGGGAACCCGCGAAAGGCGGCGAGCGAGCTCATCAGGCCGATCTGCCCCGCCTTGCGCTCGCGCATTCCGGGAAGCGCCGGAAAGACCGTGTTCATGACGCCGTCGAGATTGGTGGCGAAGATTTGCCGGGTCTTCTCCTCCTTCTCGGTCCCCTTCAATGTGCCGCCGGAGATGCCGGCATTGGCGATCACCAGGTCGATCGGCTTCAAGCGATCGGCTTCGGCGATCCATGCCGCCATCGCCGCGCGGTCGGTCACATCGACCGCCGTCGTCTCGACCGTGGCGCCGCGCGCGCGGCAGGCTTCCGCCACGGCTGCGAGTCGCTCCCGGGATCGGCCGCCGAGAAAAAGGGTGACACCGGGCTCGGCGAAGACCTCGGCCAGCGCGGTGCCGATGCCGGAGCTGGCGCCGCTGATCAGGATCGACTGGAATCGCTTCACATTGCCCTCGCTTGCCTTCAATGGCGGCATTGGCGAAGATAGCGGCATCCGCCGGTTTTCCAAAGGGGTGGCCCATCCGGGATCAGCCTGGATCCCGGGCCGACGGCGGAACCTTTAGGGGGAGTTCCGAGTGTCGATCGCCAGCATGACAGGCTTCGCGCGCGCCGAAGGGGCGATCGGCGAGTTCGGCTGGACCTGGGAGTTGAAGAGCGTCAACGGCCGCAACCTCGATGTGCGCTGCCGCTTTCCGGCCGGTTATGAGCATCTCGACGGCTTCGTCCGCGCGAAGGTTGCGGAGGCGCTGAAGCGCGGCAATCTTGCGGTCACGCTCACCATCGACGACGCCGCCTCGCAAGGGCGGCTCGCGGTCAACCGTGAAGCACTCGACCAGGTGCTCGGCATCGCGGCCGAGCTCAGCGGCAAGGTCGCGGCCGAGCCGCCACGGCTGGACGGGCTGCTGGGCTTGAAAGGCGTGCTCGACCTGGTGCTGCCCGAGATCGACGAGGCGGAGACCGCGCGCCGCACCGAGGCACTGCAGCAGGGCTTCGGCAAGGCGATCGGCGGTCTTTCCGAGATGCGACGGAGCGAGGGCGCGCGGCTTGCGGCGCTGATCCTCGCCCATCTCCAGGAGATCGAGCGGCTGCGCACGGCGGCGGCGGCCAGCGCCGGCGCCCAGCCGCTGGCGATCCGCCAGAAGCTGGAGCGGCAGTTCGCCGAGCTGCTGCAGGGGCTGCAGCCGCTGAACGAGGACCGGCTGGCGCAGGAAGCCGCCGTGCTTGCCGGCAAGGCCGACGTGCGCGAGGAGCTCGACCGGCTCGCCGCCCATGTGGCGGCGGCGCGCGACCTGATCGCCGGCGGCGGTGCGGTCGGGCGCAAGCTCGACTTCCTGTGCCAGGAGTTCAACCGCGAGGCCAACACGCTTTGCTCCAAGAGTGCCGATATCGGCTTGACCGGCATCGGCATCGAGCTCAAGGCCGCCATTGAGCAGCTTCGCGAGCAGATCCAGAACATCGAATGACGACCTCATGAGCGCGACCACCGACAATTCCGGCTTCATCCAGGTGCAGCGGCGCGGGCTGATGCTGGTGCTGTCCTCGCCCTCCGGCGCCGGCAAGACCACGATCTCGCGCCGCCTGCTCGGCTTGGAGTCCGCGCTGACCATGTCGGTCTCGGCGACGACGCGGCCGAAGCGGCCGGGCGAAGTCGCGGGCGTCGATTATCACTTCGTCGATCCGACGGAGTTCGGCCTGATGATCAACCGCGGCGAGTTCCTGGAGCACGCCAAGGTGTTCGACAACTACTACGGCACGCC
>DATKNM010000109.1:0-4647 GCA_035541335.1 Binatia bacterium | reverse complement strand
GGGGATCTGGAACGCGCCGGGTCATGGCGCGGAAGCTAGCATTCCCGGGCGGGGGTCAAAACCATGATCCGCGACCGGGAATGACCCGGAACCGCCGTGGGAAAGGACCGGAAATCAGGAAAAAAGGTCGGAGCTGACGATCAGCCAGGCGAGCGCCAGGAGCACCAGCGCGTCGAAGGCCGCAAAAATCCGGACGCCGGTCGCGACGTTGAAGTGCTTCGACAGGCCGGGCATGGGAAGTCCCTCGTGTCAGGCGCCGTGGGTGGCGAGGGCCAGGAGGAAGACCGCAAAGCCCGCCAGTGCCGCCCGGGCAAAGAAGGTGCCGAGATCGGCCAGCGGCAGCCGCGAAAGGCTCTCAACTCGGATGCGGGGCGCTGACACGATACAACTCCTCAACGGATGCTCTGGTGGGGCGGTCACGCAAATCTGTCGTCGCACGATCGCACTGGGTTCGATCCGTCGCTATGACTTGCGTCACAGGCCGCACCCGGATGCCGTGCGCATCATCACTCTACGGGAAAATCATTAATCCCGGTTTAAGGCGCGGTCGGGATGCATTTACGGCGAAATCGCGGAGATCTCAGGATCGCCTGTTGATCCAAGGCTCGCGTCGTCAGGGGCCGAGGACATGGTTGAGGATGAGATCGATCTCGCCGACGATCTTCAGTGCCTGCTTCAGGCGTTCCCGCGAGAGGCCGAGCAGGCGCCGCACCTCGACCGCCGTCCCGGGCGCGCGCCCGGCGGCGAGATCGGCGATCTGCTGGGAGAGGATCAGCTCCAGGATCATCTCATGGGCATCGTCGATCCGCGCGAAATCCTCGCGCCGCACGAAGCCCTGCTCGACCGCGACGCGCCAGCGGTCCGGCGTCGCGGTCGCCTTGGCGCCGAGCCGGAGCGCCAGGACCCGGCCGCCGGAGACGATCGGCAGCAGGCCGCCGCGCTTCAGATCGACCCGCCCGCCCTCCTGGCGGAAGCGGCCGAAGATGTTGAGCGCCGAGCCGCGCCGGGCCGCTGTGCCGCTCAGCGCCCGGATGAAGCCGGGATCGCGGCCGAGCTCGGTCGCCGCGTCGCGCAATGCGACAGCCAGCGCGTAGTCCCCGGCCACCGGCTGGAAGTCGTAGAAGATGTCGGCGTTGAGCAGGGCTTCCGGCGCCGGGTTTCGGACCCAGAAATCGACCTCCTCCCGCCAGCCGGCGAGGTTGTGGCGAAGGTTGCGGTTCATCGCCATGACCTGGCCGCGGCAGAACGGGATGCCGGCGGCGTCGAGCGTCTCCGAGGCGCGCTTGCCGAGCTCCGCGAACCATTCATGGTCGTCGGTCTCGGCGTCGTGAATCAGGGCGTTGTCCTGGTCGGCGGCGAGCAGGCTCTCGCCCCGGCCGCCGGAGCCCAGAACCAGGTAGCACCAGAGCGCCGGCGCCGGCCGGCCCTCGGCCTCCAGCGATTCCGCCGCCATCGCGGCGGCGCGGCCGGAGATGTCGCGGAGGACCGCCGAGATCACGGCGGCGATCTGGCGTGCGCCGATCCCCTCCCGCAGGAGACCGCCGGCGATCACCGGCAGGCGCGCCTGGATCGCGCGCAGCTCCGCCGCGGTGGCGGCGCCGCCGATATCGTCGGCGAGGACCAGAGCGTGCTGGGCCCGCAGCCGCAGCAGCGCACCCACCGTGACGATGCCGAGCGGGTTGCCAGTGACCGGATCGACCACCGGCAGGTGGCGGTAGCCGCCATGCGCCATGCGCGCCAAAGCGGAGAAGACGAAGGCGTCGGGCGGCAGGGAGACCACCGGCGCGCTCATCCGGCTGGCGACCGGCAGCGCCAGCGCGGCGGCGCCGCCCTCTGCGACGGCATTCAGGAGGTCGCGCTCGGTCACGAGGCCGGCCGGCTTGCCGTCCCGATCCACCACCAGAAGCGAGCTCACGCGCAGGCGGCGCATCGTGACCGCGGCGACGGCGACGCTGGCGTCGCGATCGATCACCTGCACCGGACTGGTCATCACCTCGGCGAGGCGATGCTGATAGGGGAAGGGGTCGATCCGGCTGAGCGCCGCCTCGGCGGTCACGGCGCCGGATTCCCTTCCAGATGATGCGCCTGCGCGGTCTTGCGCCCGGTCATCTGGAACGCCATGGCCTGCCCCAAAGTGGCGATGCCCCGCGCCTCCAATTGCGGCAGCATGCGGAGATAGAGCTCCGCCGTCGCCAGCGCATCGCCGAGCGCGGTGTGCCGGCCGTGGACTGCGAGGCCGAACGCCTCGGCGACGGCGTCGAGATCGAAATGCCGGGCCTCCGGATGGAGCGCCGAGAAGAGCAGTGCGGTGTCGAGCCAGGGTGGATCCTGCCAATCGACGCCGATCGCCTTCGACGCACGCCGAAGGATGGCGAGATCGAAGGCGGTGTGGTGACCGATCACCGCGACACCCTGCAGCGCCGCCATGATCTTCGGCGCCACGTCGGCATAGCCGGGCGCCGGCAGCACCATCAGGTCGGAGATGCCGTGGACGGCCGTCGAGACCGCGGGAATCTGCCGGCCGGGATTGATCAGGAGATCGAGAATCCGGGTGCGAAAGAGCTGGGCGCCCTGCAACCGCACGGCACCCAGGGAGACGATGCGGTCGCGCTCCGGATTGAGGCCGGTGGTTTCCGTGTCCAGCACCAGGGCCGGCAGGGCGGCGAGCGGCGTCTCCGCCGTCACCGGCAGTGGAGGACGGCGGTCGTGGAGTGCGAGATCGTGCTCGACCTGGCCGAGGATCCCTTGCCCGGCGGCAAAACGGATGACCGCGCCGCCGGCATCGGCGAAGGCGCTCACGGAAGCTTCCAGGCTCTCGCCGGTGAGAAGATCGAGCCGGCAATCCACCGCGACGCCGCGGCCGCGCGACTCGGCCATCGCCGCGGCGAGCCCGCCCTCGGTCAGGAGATCGTAGACGCTGGTGCCGACCATGGAGCTTCGCTCGGCGAAGAGTGCGCGGCCCGCGGCGTTGACCAGGCTGACCAGCCCTTCCGGCGTCACCACCAGCACGGGATCCGGCAGGGCGCCCATGATCTGCTCCAGGCGGCGGTCGAGCTCGGCCTGGGCGGCGCGGCGCCGGCCGATGAGATCCGCGACCGCGAGATGCAGCCGGTCGATCGAATCCGGCGCCTCGGTCAGGATCGGCGGCAGCGGCGTGTCGGAGGCCGCGAGCGCGACATGACCGCGCAGCCGCTCCAGCCGTGCGTGAATCCGCCAGATGGAATTGGCGGCGAGCGCGATCATGCAAAGGCCGGTCGCCGCCACCGCCAACAACAGGATCTGCCGGGAGCCGAGTGTCCGCCAGTCCAGTCCGGCCGCCGCCAGCAGCACGGCCACGCCCAGGGACAAGAGGAGTCCCATGAGGATCAGGCTGCGTCTGGTGGAGCCGAGCATGGCCGAGTCATCTCGCCGATTGGACTGCGGGAATTAGACATCGGCGGCGGACGGGGAACAAGGTGGCGCCATCGTGCCTAGGTGCCGCACCCTTGCCGCTTCCCGGGTTGCCAGCGCGCGGCGGCATCGCCAAGATGCCGCCCTTTCCGGTGTGTTCCCGCGCCGGTGCATGGGATGGATGTCGTGACCGAGAGCCTTGTCGCCGGCTGCCGCGTGCTGGTCGCGGATGATTCGCCCTTCGCGCTGGAGCTGATCAAGGCGATCCTGGAGAAAGCGGGCTGCGCCCAGCTGGTCGGCGCCGCCGGCGGCCGCGAGGCCCTGGCCCTCGCCGGGCAATCGCCGTTCGACGTGATCCTGCTCGACGTCACCATGCCCGACATGAACGGCTACGACGTGACGCGGCGGCTGCGCGCCGCCGCAGCGGGAAATCAGACCGGAGGTCAGCCGGTGATCGTGATGCTGACCGGCCGCGACATCGTCGAGGTCGATGCCGAGGCGCGGACCGCCGGTGCCGATGGCGTGATGGCGAAGCCGGTCGATCGCCGCCGCTTGCTGGCGCTGCTGGAGACCCTGCTCCAACAGCGGCGCGCCGTCACGCCCTGAGCGGAGGCGAACTCCCTTTATGGTTAAGGCAGGGCCGCAAGCCGCAGGCTGGTCTGTCGCTTGCGCAGCTTCCATCGAAGCGTCATACTTTTAGTTTAGTGGCATTCCGATGTCCGGGGCGGACTCTCCGATGGGATTGATGGCACGACTCACAGACGATGCGCCCGACGACATCGGCGCGCGCTCGCCGTTGAGCAGGTTCGAGACGGCTGACGCCGCATCGCGGGTCGTCGCCACCGAGGTCACGCCGGATCTGCACGACCACGCCACTCCGACCGCAGGGCCTCTGAAACAGATCGGCGCCCCCCAACTTTCCGCGGAAGCTCCCGGTACACCCGACGCCCACAACACACTCCTGGCCGCCGTAAAGAACGGGCCGCTCAGTATGCTGAGCACGCAGCTCGCCACATTGGCTCTCAATGCGGGATCCGCTAGCGCCGCCAGCGCCCTGGCGCGGAACGAAGAGCCGACGGGCGCCTCCGCCACCGCGAACGCCGACGGCCGGTACATCACCATCGATGCCACGGCGAGGAGCGGCGACGGCGCGGCCCTGCTGGCGCAACTCGAAGCGATCGGGTTGGAGCATGGCGCCAGCTTCGGCGCCATGGCCGGCGGTCGGTTGCCGATCGACCAGGTCAGCGCCCTGTCCGC
>DATKNM010000108.1:0-5342 GCA_035541335.1 Binatia bacterium | reverse complement strand
CTGCCGTGAGCAAACAGGAAGGCCGCAAGCAGGGACCGCGGCTGGTGGTCGGAATTTCCGGCGCCTCGGGTGTGGTTTATGGAATCCGGCTGCTCGAGCTGCTGAAACCGACCGTGATCGAAACGCACCTGGTGATGTCTCGCACGGCGGAACAGGCGATGGCCTATGAGACCGAGCGCAAGACGAAGGAGGTCCGGGCCCTGGCCGACGTGGTCCACGCGGCGGACGATCTCGCGGCGGCGATCTCCAGCGGCTCCTACCAGACCATGGGCATGATCGTCGCCCCCTGCTCGGTGAAGACCCTCGCCGAGATCGCGAGCGGCGTCACCACCACCCTGATCTCGCGGGCCGCCGACGTGACCCTGAAGGAACGGCGCCGTCTGGTGCTGATGGTGCGCGAGACTCCGCTTCATGCCGGGCACCTCAGGAACATGCTGGCGGCAACCGAGATCGGCGCCATCATCGCGCCGCCGGTGCCGGCCATGTACGCCCGGCCGCAGAGTCTCGAGGCGATGGTGGATCACAGCCTGGGTCGCGTCCTCGACCTCTTCGGCATCGACACCGGCAAAGTGATGCGCTGGGGCCAGGAGCACCGGCGCCGCGGTCCTCGGTGAAGGCAGGGCGATGAGTGCCGCGCCACCGCCGCGCCTGCCGCTCGGAGAGACGGCGCTATTCCTCGATTTCGACGGCACGCTGATCGAGATCGCGCCACGGCCGGAAGCCGTGGTCGTCCCCGCAGACCTGCCGGGGCTGCTGGAGAAGCTGCACGACCGCATGGCGGGCGCGCTGGCGATCGTAACCGGCCGGCGGATCGCCATCCTCGACGACCTGCTGCATCCGGCGAAGCTGCCGACCGCCGGGGTCCATGGCGAGGAGCTGCGCGCCGATCCGGCGGGTCCGATCGACGTCATCGGCACGCCCCTGCCGCCGGAGCTGGTCGCCGGCATCGAGCGCGTCGCCGCCGGCGCCAGGGCGCGGTGGCCGGGGATCCACACCGAGAACAAGGGCCACTCGTTCACCCTGCACTACCGCTCGGCGCCGGAGGCGGAGCTGCCCCTGCGGGCAGAGCTCGAGCGCCTTCCGCTCGGCGACGACTGGTATGTGATGGCGGGGAAGCGCGTCTTCGAGGTGAAGTCGCGGCATTTCAACAAGGGCGGCGCGGTCCGGCGCTTCATGGCGATGCCTGCCTTCAGCGGCCGCAAGCCGGTCGCGGTCGGCGACGACACGACGGACCGCGACAGCATCGCCGCCGCCGCGGATCTCGGCGGCAGCGGCATCGCCGTCGGCGGCTTGCGCACCGACGCAGCCGCCTGGAGCCTGAGCGATCCCGGCGCCGTGCGGGATTGGCTCGGCGGGCTGCTCGGCTAGGCGGCCGCGCGTTCAGCGGTGGTGAGGGTGTCGAGGAAGCTGTCGGACCAGGTGGCGAGATCGTTGCGGCGGAGTGCCGTCATCATGCGCTGCCAGCGCTCCTGGCGCTCCTTCAGCGGCATCCGGAGGCCGTGGTCGATCGCTTCCGCCACCTCGACCGTGTCGAACGGATTGACGATGATGGCGCCTTTCATCTCCCGGGCGGCGCCGGCGAAGCGCGAGAGCACCAGCACGCCCGGATCCTCCGGACGCTGGGCCGCCACGTATTCCTTGGCCACCAGGTTCATGCCGTCGCGCAGCGGCGTCACCAGGCCGAGCTTCGCCACGCGGTAGAAGCCGGCCAACTGGCGGCGCGGGAAGACGCGGTTCAGGTAGCGGATCGGAACCCAATCGATCTCGGCGTGCTTGCCGTTCACGCGACCGGCATTGGCTTCGATCTCGCGCCGCAGCTTCTTGTACCGGCTGACGTCGATGCGCGAGGGCGCCGCGATCTGCACGAAGGTGATGCGGTTGCGGTAGTCGGGTCGCGAGCTGAGCAGCTCGCCGATCGCGTCGATGCGGCTCAGTATCCCCTTGCTGTAGTCCAGGCGGTCGACGCCGATGATGAGCTGGCGCCCGGCGACGCTGTCGGCGAGGCGGCGCGTCTCCTCGTCGGTCTCCGCCTCCTCGGCCAGGTCTTCGAACTCCCGGACGTCGATCCCGATCGGGAACACCCCGCTGCGCAAACGGCGGCCGAACATCTCGATCGCACCGTCAGGGCGGATCTGCCCCCCGACCTCGTAGAGCGCGTAGTCGCGGAAGGCACGGAGGTCGCTCTCGGTCTGGAAGCCGACGAGATCGGCGCTGGCCAGCGAATTCATCAGCTGGCGGTGCGCCGGCAGGGCGCAGAAGATCTCCGGGCCCGGCAGCGGGATGTGCAGGAAGAAGCCGATCCTGTTGCGCAGGCCGCGCAGCCGCAATTCGCCGGGCAGCGCCATCAGCTGGTAGTCGTGCACCCAGATGACGTCGTCGGGCTTGGCGAACGCCGCGACTTGGTCGGCGAAGCGCGCGTTGATCCGCATATAGGCGTCCTGATAGGCGCGCGAATGCTCGACCAGTCCCAGCCGGTAATGCAGCAGCGGCCAGAGCGTGCTGTTGCAGTAGCCGTTGTAGTAGGCGTCGAACTCCTCCGGCGTGAAATCCATGGTGGCGTAGGTGATGCCGCCGGACCGCACGATCCGCGGCTGCGCCGCCGGCGCGTCGCTGGTCTCGCCGCTCCAGCCGAACCAGATGCCGTGCGCGCGCTTCAGCGCCGAGAGCACGCCGACCGCGAGGCCGCCGGCGCGCGCCGAGCGGTCGCGTGGCAGCGCCACGCGGTTCGAGACGACGATCAGGCGGCTCATGACGCCTCCTCCCAGGTCAAGCTCAGGTTCATGGCGGAATTGATCAGGCCGACCATGGAATAGGCCTGTGGAAAGTTGCCCCAGAGCTCGCCGCTCTTCGGATCGACGTCCTCGGAGAAGAGGCCGAAGCGATTGCGGTAGCTCATGATCTTGTCGAACAGCGCACGCGCCTCGATGGTCCGGCCCATGATTGCCAGCGCGTCGATGTACCAGAAGGTGCAGATCAGGAAGGCGGTCTCCGGCTCGCCGAAATCGTCGCGCACCACGTAGCGATAGATGAAGTCGCCGCGCTTCAGCTCCTTCCCGACGCGCTCGACGGTCGCAATGTAACGCTCGTCGGAAGGCGCCACAAACCCGATCTGCGCCATCAGCAGCAGGGAGGCGTCGAGCTCGGCGCCGTCGAAGGTGGAGACGAAGCTGTTCAGCTTCTCCGACCAGGTACGACGGAGAATCTCCTGCTTGAGGTGCTCCGCCTTGCCGCTCCAGAACTCGATGCGATCGGTGCGGCCCATCGCCCGCGAGATGCGCTTCAGCCGGTCGCAGGCGGCCCAGCACATCATGGCCGAGAAGGTGTGAACCGCCGAGGTGCCGCGCAGCTCCCATGGTCCGGCATCGGGCTTGTCGAACACGGCAATGGCCCGCTTGCCGATGAATTCGAGCTGGTCGTAAAGCTCCTCGTTGGCCGGTTTGCGAATCAGCCGCTGGTCGAAGAACAGATGGATCGCCGCCAGCACCATGCTGCCATAGACGTCGTTCTGCACCTGTGTGAACGCGGCGTTGCCGACCCGCACCGGTCCCATGCCGCGATAGCCGGCGAGCGCAGGCGCGATGGTCTCGGTCAGATCGGCCTCGCGCGAGATCCCGTAGACCGGCTGAATCACGTCACGCGCCGTGTCGATGATATCGATGATGAAGCCGATGTACTGTTCCATGGTGCGGGTGACGCCGAGCCGGTTCAGAGCGCGGATCACGAAGACCGCGTCGCGCAGCCAGCAATAGCGGTAGTCCCAGTTGCGGATCGTGTTCGGCGCCTCGGGGATCGAGGTGGTGAGGGCGGCGGCGATGGCGCCGGTCTCCTCGAACATGCAGAGCTTCAGGGTGATGGCGGCGCGGATCACCGGCTCCTGCCATTCGAACGGGATCGAGAGGCCGCGCACCCAGAGCCGCCAATGCCCGATCGTCATCTCGAAATAGCGGCGGCAGAGATCCTCGAGGTCGGCATCGATCGGCTCGTCCGGGCCCCAGAGGATCCAGTGCTGCTGATCGAGGCGAAAGAAACGCTCTTCCATCACATAGGAGACCGGGATCGAGGTGGTCATCCGCTGCCGCTGACGGTCGCTGAAATAGACGACGTGATGGCTGCCGCGCACCGACCGGCAGGACGCAGCGCCGTAGTCGCTCATCGGCCGAGCCAGGACCCGTACCATCGGCCGGCCCGCCACCGGCGTGAGGCGGCGGACCAGCATCGGCGGACGATGCGTCCGACCGTGAATGTCATAGCGCGGAGCGAAATCGACGATCTCGACCGCGCCGCCGTCCTTGTCGGTCAGCACCGAATGCAGGACCGCAGTGTTCTCGATATAAGCCTGCTCCGAGACCGCATAGTCCTTGAGCTCGACGGCGAGTGCACCATCGGCGGCGCCGGCGCCGGCGGCATCACCGCCGCGCAGCAGCGAGCAGAAGATGGGATCGGAGTCGAGGCGCGGCAGACTGGCGAAAACCATGCGCGCCTGGCGATCGATCAGCGCGGCGACGCTGCTGTTTCCGATGACGGCGAGATCGAGGCTGCTCATCGGCCGGTGCTTCCATCGTGTTGTTGTGAATCCGAAGGGACGCCCGTGGCCGCGCCGGGAAGCCGGCACGGGGCGAGAATAACAACGTCTTCGGGGCAAATTGGTTCCCGCGCGGCAAACCGCGGACGAGAGCTAAAGCGTTGGAATCAGAGCGGTTCCAGAAGTGCAGCCAGGTCGTCGTTGTCCTGCGGCTCGGGCGCCCCGATGAAGAGTCCGAAATAGGACTCGAGCGCGGCGCCGGCGATGTCGCGGGGATTCGACTCCGGGACCGGCGCAATGAGGCCGGAAGCGGCGTCGGCGATCTTCTCCTGCGCGACCCGCTCGCAATCGAGCTCGACCGAAAGCATGCCGTGCTTGATCGACTGCCGGTCGCCCTTCGCGAGCTCCGGGAACCGGTCGGCGGCCGCGCGCCGCACCGCCCGGAGCGGCTCGAGCACATCGCGGCGCCAGTCCTCGACCGCAGCGATCGCGGCCTTCAGCGCCGGCTCCTCGACCTTGAAGCCGAGGGTGCCGAGCCAGCAGCACAGCAACAGGATGTTGACGTCGGCGCCACGCCGGTTCTGCAGCGAGAGGCAGGCGGCGGCGACGGATTCGCGGCTGTAATAGGCGAGGCTGAACTCCCAGAAGGCACCGGGATCGAGCCGCGTCACGATGTCAATCGCCGAAGCTGATCCCGAGACCGCGCGCCGCGGTCACCAGCGTGCCCTGCGGATCGACCGTCTGGTTGTTGCGGATCGCGTCCTCGATCGGCACGTCGATCACCCGTCGGTTGCTCCAGGCGACCATGCGGTCGAAGCGC
>DATKNM010000107.1:0-4938 GCA_035541335.1 Binatia bacterium | reverse complement strand
TCGACGGCATGCCGGGCTGCGACCAGGGCTCGACCTCACTCGCATGGATGACGCCGCCATTGCCGAAGCTGGTCTCCATCGCGGCCGCCTGGCGCCGCTCGATCACCTCGACCTCATAGCCGGCCTTGGCGAGAAAATACGCGGTCGCCGTGCCGACGACGCCGGCGCCGAGAACGATGGTCTTCATGCGCTCAGCATCCCCGCGCGTCGACCGGCCAAATATCGACCAAGGTGTCGCCGCGCACCACGTGATAGCGATCGTAGAGATTGATCGTGGGGTCACAATGCGGCGTCAGGAACTCCACCAGGTCGCCGACATTCAAGCTGCCCGTACCCGGCGTGTAGTCGATGCCGCCATGCTCATCGCCCATCAGCTTGTATTTCGCATTCGTCAGCTTGGGGGTGAGCACGGTCGGCATGCCGCCCTCGGTCGCAAAGGATTTGTATCCGGCGTTGACGACGGCGAAGCTGTCGCTGTGGGAGCTCACGACCGAGGCCTGCACAAAGAGCGAGGCGACGAACGGCGACGGACGGTTGGCACCCGCGACGGGGATCTCCAGATACTCGCGGTCCATGAAGGGATACGAGCCCGGCTGGATCTCGGTATAGACCTTGCCCATGGGATCAATGTCGAAGGTGCCGGTGCCGCCGCCGGTGACGATCCTGGGATCGAGCCCGTCGGCGGCAAGGCGGGCCAGCAGCTCGCGTACCCGCGTCATCTGCTTCTCCGCCAACTGCGTCCGCTCGACGAAGGTCGCGACATGCTGCAGATGCCCGTAATAGGCCTGGATCCCGTAGAAGAGCAGGTGCGGCGAGGACTTCGCCCGGCGCGCCAGGGTGGCGGCCGCATCTACCGTGCGCGTCCCGGTGCGGCCCTGACCGACATCGAACTCGACGATAACACCGAGCACCCCCTTACCCTTCGCGGCCGCTGCCGCGAGCGCGTCGACGTTGGCCGGATTGTCGACCACGACCATGAGGCCGGTCGTCCTGCCGTTGAGCGCGATCAGGCGCTCGATCATCGGCGGGGTGACGACCGGGGAAGTGATCAGGACCCCGGCGATGCCGCTGCCGGCGATCACCTCGGCCTCGCCCAGGGTCGAGCAGCAGATGCCGACCGCGCCCGCCGCCATCTGGCGCTTGCCGATCTCGATCGACTTGGCACCCTTCGAGTGCGGGCGGAGCTTGATGCCCGCCGCCTTGGTATGCGCGGCCATCGCAGCGATGTTGGCCTCCAAGGCGTCGAGGTCGAGCAGCAGGTTCGGCGTGCTCAACTGGCTTCGCGAGCCTTTGACGCCGATGAATTTCGCATTCGGGCCCTGGCCCTTAGATTCAGACATCGTCATCTCCCGCTTTCAATGCAAGCGACGCCATAGGCGCCGATTTCCAGAGACCCGCCGATCGACCGTCCGGTCGTGCGCATGAAATCCGGATCACGCCCGGCCGCGGCGAAGGTCCGCTCGTCCAGGATTGCCGCCCGCGTCGCTGGTGTCCGCAGCGCGACGACCTGTGCTTCCTCGGTGAGATTGGCGAGCCAGAGGTGAGCACCGCCCGCGGCCTCGTACGCAAGACCCGCAATCCGACCCTGCTGCGGGCCCGCGACGGCAAACATGCGCCGCCCGGCCGCTGCTGCCATGCCGGTCGCGACGTGACAGGCAGGATAGACCCCAGCGCCATGTGTCAGTGCAAACTCCCCCGCGAGCGCGCCCATCGTTACCGCATCGACGCCGCCCGCCGCGAGCTCCGCCATCGCGCCCAACGACCAGGCCGCGCCAAAGAGCCCGCGCTGCCGCGGGTCGAAACGCGCCATCGGCACCCGCTCGTTCTTGGGATTGGGCGCCGGATCGCCGGGCCCGGTCTCGAGGCCGATGTTCGCGGCGACGATCCGATGCGGCAGTTGTCCGGTGAAAGCGCGTACCGTCTCGCAGATATGCCGGAAGGAATCCAGATTCTCCATCATCGAGCGGTCGTCGGCGGCATGGACGACGCTCGAGACCATATGCGTCACGTAGTCGATCAGGCCGGACGGCGGCCAGTTGCGATTGAGCTCGGTGAAGAAGGCGAAGGTGCCGCCGCCGATCGTCATCCCCGGCAAGGCCTCACGCGCCGCGCGATAGACCGCACCAAGCAATGCCAAGGGCGGCGGCGGCGCGCCGGGCTCGCCGCGGATGCGGTCCTCCGCCGGCGCCACTGCAATGGATTCCGGCTTTGCGCCTGAACCGCGCAGCGCCGCCGCGAATGCCGTGAGCTCTTCTGCCGGATCGGCGCGGCAGGGTGCGACATATTCCAGCATCAGCTTGGCGCCAATCGCCGTCGCCAGGGCGGCAAAGGCGCGGATTTCGCTCTCGCCATGGCCCTGGCGCGGGTCGATCCGGCCGTTGACCAGCTGTACGCCGATGGGATGCAGGACGGCGTCGCGCGATTCTTTCAAGAATTCCATCGGCGCGCGCAGGCCGATCTTCGGCATCACCGCGGGCAAGGCATCGCCGATCGAGATTTCGACCGGCGCGGGGGTCGATGCGATGCGGGGTGCCGGCAGATTGCCTGAGAAGGTGAGCTTGACGCTCTGGGTCACCGTGCTGCCGCCCGGGATCACATAGGGATGCGGCAGCGCCAGCGGGCGCACGTAGGTCTTGAAGGACGCATCGAGCCAGTTGCGATGATCCTCCATCTCCCAGGTGTCGCCCTCCATGCTGCAGGTTGCAGTGATGCCCGGCGCCACCTCATGGGCAAGCGCGCTTACCTCGAAGAAGCATTGCTCGGGATCGACCAGCGCCGGGAAACGCGCGCGACGTTTGCTGCCGTCGGTATGCGTCACCTCGACCGGGCATCCGGCGACGCCGTCCAGCGGATGGAGGATCACGAAGCCGGTGCGGTTGGTGGAGAAGTCCGCGGTCGGCGCGGCGGTGCCGTTGAAGCGCAATTCGCGCGCCGAGGCGACGATCTCCGCAAACCAGGGCAGTTCGCCGTCCCCGGTGCGGCACAGCGCCTTGAAGGTGACGCGAAATCCGTCGCCCGTTCGGTTTATGTCGAGATCGGTGATCTCCGGCGTCGGCGTACCCCAGTGGCGATCGCGGATGAGAAAGGCGATGCCGCGGATCACCTCGACATCGCCGAGGCGAATCCAGCGCAGTGCGCCGTTCTCCAATATCATCGTGAGCGGACCGGCATCGAGCGCGATGCGTTCGGGCGGCGCTTGCGCGGTGCCGAACAGCATCATCGCGCGATCGACTTGGACTCTCTCGCGCGCATCGTTCATGCTCTTGCTCCGACATGACGCGCGAGGCTGATATGACGACGACGATTCACCGCGACCGCTTCAAGGGCAAGCGCGCCATCGTGACCGGCGCCAGCGCCGGGATCGGACACGCGACGGCAACGCGGCTTGCAGCCGAAGGCGCGCGGGTCGCACTGATCGCGCGACGCCGCGAACCGCTGGAGCAGGTCGCTGCGACGATCAAGCGCAACGGCGGCGAAGCACTCGTGCTGCCGGCGGACGGCTCGGTGGAAACGGAGATCTCCGCGGCGATCGATCAGGCCGCCGAGGCCTGGGGCGGGCTCGATATCGTCGTCTCCAACGCCGGCATCGAGCTCCTGGGCCAGGATGACCGCGTCGATCGTCTCGATGTCGCGATCTGGAACAAGCTGCTGACCACCAACCTCACCGGCCAGTTCCTGACCTGCAAGCACGGCGCGCGGCATCTGCTGAAGGCCGGCGGCGGCGCGATGGTCTGTCTCGGCTCCAATGTCGCGACCCTCGGCATGGCCACCAACGAGCCCGCCTACAGCGCCAGCAAAGGCGGCATCCACGCCATGATGAAGGTGATGGCGATCGACTACGCGCGGCTCAACATCAGGGTCAACATGGTGGTGCCCGGCTTCATCGACACGCCGATGAACGCGCCGGTGATGAAGGACCCCAAGGAGCTCGCCTATTGGAGCAACCAAATTCCGATCGGCCGCACCGGCACGGCGGAGGAATGCGCCTCGGCCATCCTGTGGCTCGCCTCCGACGAGGCCAGCTACTGCATCGGCACGATGCTGGTGGTCGATGGCGGGCAGTCTTCGATTTAGCATGAGGTGAGCGTCAGCATGGTGTCTTCCTCGAAAGGCGGCGCCACCAGGATCGTCCCCTTGGCCTCGAGCACACCGCCCGACGCACGGCGTCCGGTCCCTGGCTCGAACCATTCCAACGCCAGGCGCGGGCCTTCCAATGAGCCGAGATCGATCTGCACCGGGCGGCGGACGGGGAGATAGGCGACGCCGAGACGGCGGTCCTTGGTGAGCGCCGCCGTGACGCGGTCGAGGCCGCGCGCCTCGCCCAAACCGCCGGTGACGAACTTGCGATCGAGGTCGGGCACGAGCTCGGCCCACGGCAGGCCGCGGAAATAGGCACCCCAGCGCGCCATGGCGATGGAGCCGGGCAGCTCCATCGCCTGTTCCCATCCCTCCCAGAGCAGCCAGATCGGATGATTGCCGAAGACATGGCCGTTGCCGCCGCAGAGCACCGACCAATAGGCCTGGCGGCGGATCTGCTGTTGGCTGGCGTTGTGCTCGCCTTCATAGGTCGATTCGAGCAGGAAGAATGGCCAGGTCGGGTCGCGCTTCCAGTCGTCGATCAGCGAGCGGTGCACGGTCCCGTAGGTATAGGTGATGTTCACGTCAAGCCAATCGGCGCCCGGGAAGGACTCGATGGGCGAGAACTCCGGGTGCGGATGCGCGGTGAAGAGGTTCTTGACACCCTGCGACCGGATGCCGTGCGCAATGGCGTCGAGGCCGGGACGCGTGATCTCCGGATGCCAATCGCCGCCCATGCACCAGATGATGTTGGCGAAGCGGCCGAAGCGCCGGCCCAGATACTCGCCGTATTTGCGGCAACCCTCAGGGCCGGTGGCGACGATCTCGTCATACCAGCCGTCGAAATGCGGCGAGATGCCT
>DATKNM010000106.1:0-6416 GCA_035541335.1 Binatia bacterium | reverse complement strand
TGCTGTTCCAGACCATGCTCGACGTGCGCAGCCAGGCGGCCAAGTTCACCGGCATGCTGCTGAAGGACGGCGATTCCCACGAGGAGATGCAGGCGCTGCGCGACAAGGTCGCCGCGAGCTTCCAGGCGGCGAAGACCGAGATCGCCGATATCGACATCCCGAAGCACGACACACTCGCTGCCGATCTCGACACGAGCTGGCAGGACATGAAGAGCAAGGAGGGCGCGCTCGACCAGGCTCTTGCTCTGCCCAAGGACAAGCGCCCGAGCACCACGCCGGCGGAGTGGCGCACCGCGATGGACGGTGTGACCAGCGCCATCACCGCGGTCTCGGTGCAGCTCGGCAATGACGTCCGCATGCAGGACCCGGCCGTCGCCGAGATGGTGCAGATCCGTCGCGCGGCCTGGTCGATCCGGGACCAGTTCGGCAACCAGTGCTCGGTGCTGCGCGCCAGCATCGCCGCCAACCAGGCCCCGAATGGCGATACCCTGACCAAGTGGCGCGCGAATTACGGCGGCTACCAGACGGCCTTCAAGCTGCTGAACGAGCTGATCGACCGCCCCGGAGAGCCCGCGAAGATCGTCGACGCGGTCAAGACCGCCCAGCAGGTGAGCAGCGACGTCCAGGGCAAGATGGAGACGCTGGTCGCCGGCCTGCCCTATGCCGGTCAGGTGCCCATGGCCATCGGCGACTTCAACAAGATGTGCAACAGCCCGTTCGACCAGATCCTGGCGATCGGCTTCGGCGCGCTGGACGAGGCGGTCGAGCACGCCAGGGCGCGCCGCAGCGACGCACTCTGGACTGTGAGCGTCGCCGGCATCGCCTTCCTGATCGCCGTCGGCCTCTCGTTCCTGGCGACCGGCGCGGTGCTCGGCCGCTTCACCCGGCCGGCCAATGTGCTGATGACCGCGGTCGCCAGGCTCTCCGCCCGCGACTATGAGCACCCGGTGCCGCCGGCCCGTCATCCCGACGAGCTCGGCAAGCTTTCGGCGGCACTCGAGAGTCTCCGGGCCGGCGCGCTCGAGGCGACCCGCCTCGAGGCGGAGGCCACCCAGAAGCGCGAGCGCGAGATCACGCGCGCCCACGAGCTGCAGGCGCTCTGCCAGAACTTCGACGCCTTGGTGAAACGCTCCCTGAGCGCCATCGCCGGCACCACCGACCAGCTGAAATCGACCGCCGACGGGCTGCATCGCCTGGCCTCGGAATCGAGCACCCAGGCGAGCACGGTCTCGACCGCGGCCAGCGATGCCGCGGTCAACGTGCAGACCGTGGCGGCGGCGACAGAGGAACTCTCCTCCTCGATCTCCGAGATCACCCGCCGGGTGACGGCGAGCTCGGACGGGGCGAAGCACGCGGTCACGGAGGCCGAGCAGACCAGCCGCATCTTCGAGGCGCTGGCCTCGGCGGCGCAGCGGATCGGCGACGTTGTGAACCTGATCGAGTCGGTTGCCTCGCAGACCAACCTCCTCGCCCTTAACGCCACGATCGAGGCGGCACGGGCCGGCGACGCCGGCAAGGGCTTCGCGGTGGTCGCGCAGGAGGTGAAGAACCTCGCCAACCAGACCGCGACCGCCACCCAGGAGATCGCCGGCCTGGTCGGCGAGATCCAGAGCACCTCGACCGCCGCCACCACGGCGATCAAGGGCGTCTCGCTGGCCATTGCCAAGATCAGCGAAGATTCCGTCGCCATCGCCGGCGCCGTCGAGGAACAAGGCGCCGCGACCCAGGAGATCGCCAGCAGCGTCCAGCAGGCCGCCCGCGGCACCCAGGAGGTCACCTCCACCATCGCGGTGGTGGCGGCCTCCAGCCAGCGCACCGGCAATGCCGCCACCGACCTCATCACCTCGGTCGAGGGGATGCTGAAGGAGCAGGCAGCCCTCAAGAACGCGGTCGAGGCCTTCCTCTCCAAGGTGCAGGCCGCCTGATCGGAAGAGCCTAGCCTATTCTGACGGGCTGACGCCCAGCGGGATTTCGACTTAGAGTGCGGGCGGGGGCCAAGGCTCCCGCCCGTTCTCTTTGGCGCATCCCCACATGACCGACCTCGTCACCATCGACGACATCCTGGCCGCGGAGAACGCGATCCGCGGCCGCGTGCTGCGCACCCCGGCGATCGAGAGCCCGGCGCTCGCGGCGAAGCTCGGCGTCCCCGTCGCCTTGAAGCTCGAGCTCCTGCAGAAGACCGGCTGCTTCAAGCCCCGCGGCATCACGAACCGGCTGCTGGCCCTGGGCGATGCCGAGCGGAAGCGCGGCCTCATCACCGTTTCCGGCGGCAATCACGGCATCGCCATCGCCGCGATCGGCAAGGCGATGGGGATCGCCGTCACCGTCGTCATGTCCGACAAGGCACCGGAGCGGTCGAAGGCGCGGATCCGCGCCGACGGCGCGACGCTGCTGCTCACCGCGGATGCCGGCGCCGCCTTCGACCTCGCCGACCGGGAATGCGCCGCCAAGGGCCTCACCTACATCCACTCCTACGACGATCCCCTGATCATCGCCGGCCACGGCACGGTCGGCCGCGAGTTCATCGCCGACCGGCCGGACCTGACCGACGTGCTGGTCAGCATCGGCGGCGGCGGCCTCATCTCCGGCGTGGCGGTCGCCTTGAAGGCCGCCAGCCCGAAGATCCGCATCTGGGGCGTGGAGACGGTCGGCGCCGACGCGATGAGCCAGGCGCTCGCCAAGGGGGCGCCGGTCCGGATCACGGTCTCCTCGATCGCGACCACCCTGGGCGCGCCCTCGGTCACCGAGCGCAGCCTCGCCCATGTCCAGGCGCTGGTCGAGGAGGTGATGACCGTGCCGGACGCCGACGCCGTCGCCGGCGTCATCACCCTCGCCGAGGAGGCGAAGCTCTGGGCGGAGCCCGCCGCCGGCTGCCTGATCCCCGCCGCCCGACGCGTGATCGAACGCGTCGGGCGCGAGGCAAGGCTCGGCCTCGTCATCTGCGGCGGCAATGTCGCCTTCGCCGATGTCGCGGGCTGGGTGCAGCGGTTCGGGGTAGAGGTCTAGCTAGCTCGGCTCGTCAGATCCTGGCGGCGGCTCGTCGAACCCGCCTCCGGGCGCGAACGGGAACCTCCACCGGAGCGGCGGCCGGAGCGGCGGCGGCATGGAGATGCCGGATTTCACCCGCGACGCGGCCGAGCACGCCGGGCCTCAGCTCGGTGACCTGGAGCCGCTCGGGGCGCTTTTCGCCCGGCATGACGAAGCCGTAGGGCGTCGCCGGCACGAAGCCGAAGCGCTTGTAGTAGTCGTAGTCGCCGACCAGGAGCACGAGGTCGTGGTCCATCTCGGCGGCGATCTCGAGACTGCGGAAGGTGAGGGCCCGGCCGATGCCCTTGCCGGCAAGCTCCGGCAGGATGGCGAGGGGGCCGAGCAGCAGGGCCGGATGCCCGGTCTCGCCGACCAGGATCGGCCAATAGCGGATCGCACCCACGAGGCGCGCTTGCTCCGAGGCGCCGTCGAGCGCCACCCAGGAGAGCGGCGCCAGCGGCGCCACGTTCTCGCGATAAAGGTAGGAGGCCTTCTCGCGTCGCTCCGCGCCGAACACCCGGTCGAGCAGCTGCTCGACGCCCAGGCTCAGCGCGGCGGATTCAGGCTTGATGGTGTACTTGAAGTCGCTCATTTCGGGATCCTCTGGTTCTAAGCGGTGATCGGACCGGGCTTTGGAGCCGGTGCGCCGCTGTGGGATCCCGCCGAAGCGGTCAGCTCAAGGTTCTCCCACAGTCATGCGCGCACCCGACCCCGCCGCCCGTAACGGGCGCCTGATTTCGTCGTCGGAGGCGCAGACTGGACAACCTTGTAGCCTTTCGGCTGTGGATAACGATCGCGGTATATAGTGAAAAAACGGGCGGGGTCAAGAAGCAACCCCGCCCGAGGCACATACCTTTGAGTCGGCTCGCTCAGCCGTCGAAGATCACATCCAGAATATGTAGTAGCCGAGCAGGCATGAGGCGAGGCCTCCCCCCAGCGCCAGATAGGGCAGTATTCCGGCTCGCTTCGGCCCCAGCTCTTTCTGGCCCGGCAGCAGCAGGTCCTGGTACATGTGCTCGGGGAACACGCCCTTATCGGTCACATAGTGCCGGAAGAGGAAGACCGGGATGATCAGCGCCGCGAAGGCGAAGCCCAAGACGAAAGTGCCGCTGCCCCAGACATTCGCGCCGGCGCCCAGAAAGAAGGCGTTGATATAGGAAAGTATGGTCCCGAGCGCCAGCAGCCAGGTCGGGCAGCGCCACGGCCGCTTGACGTCGGGATTGTCGATCCGGTGAATCCATCCGGCATTGAGGTTGAGGAAGTTGAAGATCAGGTAGTTGCAGTTGGAAACCGCAAGGACGAACAGATAGTTCGACATCGACAGCAGGATCAGGTTGATGGCGAGGTCGGTCCACATGGCGTGGGTCGGGGCGCCGTGTGCATTCACATGGCCGAGATATTTCGGCAGCCAGCCGTCTTGTCCGCCCTGATTGAGGGTTCGCGATGACCCCGCCATCGCCGTGATGATCGACATGATCAGGCTGAAGAACAACAGGATCACCAGAATCTTGGTGATGAACGGCCCGGCGTTCAGCATGCTGGCCAGTGCGAGGCCCATGCCGGCGCCGGAGTAGATGCCCGGATCCAGCATCTTCTGGGTGCCGAGAACCCCCTGGAAGACGACCGGCACCGTCACGAAGGCCACGATGCAGATCAGCCCCGAGATGATGATCGCGCGCGGCATGTCGCGGCCGGGATTCTTGAACTCGCTCATGTAGCAGACGGCGGTCTCGAAACCGTAGGCCGACCAGGCCGCGATGAAGAGCGAGCCCAGGAACAGCAGCCAGCCGCCTTTGTCCCAGACGCCGGCGATGACCTGACCGGCGCTGTCGGTCGCAAGCGGCGTAAACGGCGAGAAGTTCGCCGCGTGGACGTTGCCCTGCAGCAGGGGAATGACGCAGATGATGAACAGCGGCACCAGCGAGGCGATGGTCAGGAGTGCCGAGATCTGTGCGGTACGCAGGACGCCGCGATGCTGGATCGCGAACACGACGAGCATGATGGCGGCGCCCAGGAAGAAGGTCGAATTGACGCGTACCGTCAGGTCCTTGGTTATGAAGCCGAGGTCCACCAGGGTCCATTCCCAGGTGTTGATCGGCGAACTGGGGTCGAAGAAGATGGACAACAGGTAACCGGCGCCAAGCCCCGCGCCGATGGCAAGGACCGGAGTCCAGGCCAGCCAATTGGACCAGAGCGACAAGGGCGCGAGAATCCGGCTATAGCGAATCCAAGCGGTGGCGCCATGAACGGCGGTGCCGCCGGTCTTCGACGGATGCAGGCCGGCGATTTCCGCGTAGGTAAAGGACTGCGCGAAACCGAAGAGGACGGAAATGGTCCACACGATCCAGGCAGGCGTGCCGATGGTGGCCGAAATCCCGCCCATCGAGAAGAGAACCAGCGCTGGAACGCCCGCCGCGATGAATACGACCTGCTTCCAGTCAACGTCCCGCAGCATCCGCTCCGACGCTGCAGATGTATCTGTCACCATAGAGACTTCCCCCTGTTAAAGGCGGCCGCCTTAGCGGCTCGCGGTGTTTATGCGCGGTGGAAAAGAGACACCCCGGAAGGGCCTGAGCCCCCCGGGGTGCGATACTTTCTGCATATTGCGAAGTTGCTGCAGCCGCCGGCGGAGCGACGGCCCCGGCTCCCGCCGGACTAGATCCTCCCGGCGGGCCAGAAAGATGGATGGCCCCGATGTGAACTCAGCCAAGCGAGCGTCCCCCTTCGCCGACCAGTCATCGATGCAGATCAGATGACTATGATGCGACAAAATGACCACCCAATCCAGCACAATTCGCTTGATTTGGTATGGTATTGGTTGCAAGCGGCCTAGGACCGCGGTCCCGTTCGCGAGTGCCGGCTCCTTAACGGACGCCCCTCACCGGAGCCGCGTCAGCGGACGATGGTCACCGGGCAATGGGCCAGCGTGACGATGTCCGCCGCGACCGAGCCCTTGAGGAAGCGGACGGTGCCGGTGCGCCCGACGCTGCCGACGATGATGTGGCGATAGTGGTTCTTCTCGGCATAGGTGACGATCCCCTGCCCGATGTCCGGGCTGGACGCGCGCACGCAGCCGAGCCGCGTCAGGCCGGCGCTCTTCGCGCGCTCGAGCGCCGCGAGCAGCGCCTTGTCCACCGGCAGCTCGCCGGCGGCGAGCTTCGCCTCGTCCCAGACCAGGAACTTGATCTCCGGCCCGTCGACCACGGTGATAAAGGCCAGGAATTGGTTGAGCTGGCCGGCCCAGGTGATGGCCTGGGCCACCGCCTTCTCCGAGGTCGCCGTGCCGTCGGTGGCACAAAGGATCTTCTGGTCGGCCATGGACGAACCCGTTCCCCCGAGTCGAATCGCCGGAATTCCGGCACGATCATAGCAGACCCGGATTCCGCGAG
>DATKNM010000105.1:0-3318 GCA_035541335.1 Binatia bacterium | reverse complement strand
CCGAAGCCGCGCAGCTCGACCCGATCGCGCTTTGCCAGGGCGTTGGTGATCTCTTCGAAGATCGTGGTGACGATCCGTTCCACATCCCGATGATAGAGATGCGGATTAAGCTCCCCGATCCGCAAGATTAGTTCCGATTTTGTCATCCGTGGTCCCCGCACAGCCGCCGCGCGACGCTGAAATGCGGTCGCGACCGGCTTCCCCTCTGCACCTGCGGGTCCCTTCCCCGCGAAGTTTCAAAAGCGTGCCAAGGGAATCGAGCGGCGTCAAGGATAAGCCGCTCATTTTAATACGTTTTTCCGCGCGACCCGCCCCTTAAGGCAGAAAAAGGGCCGGTGAGGTAATCCCCACCGGCCCAAATTCGCCGATTCTTGTAATTTTATTGCGCGAATTAGGCTTCCGCGTCCTCGTCCTTCTTGCCCTTCTTGGCCTTGGAGAGGGCGGCGCCAAGGATGTCGCCCAGGCTGGCGCCGGAATCGGACGAGCCGTATTCCGCCATCGCCTGCTTGTCCTCCTCGACCTCGCGCTGCTTGATCGACAGCGAGACCTTGCGGGTCTTGGCGTCGATCTGGGTGATCTTGGCATCGACCTTCTCGCCCACGGCGAAGCGATCGGGCCGCTGCTCGCTGCGCTCGCGCGAGAGATCGGACTTCTTGATGAAGCCGGTGACGCCGTCGCCCACCGCGACCTCGATGCCGCCGTCGGTGATCTGCGTGACGGTGCAGGTGACGACGTCGCCCTTCTTCAGGCTGGTCGCCGCCTCGGCGAAGTTGTCCTTCTTCAGCTGCTTGATGCCGAGGCTGATACGCTCTTTCTCGACATCGACGTCGAGCAGCTTCACCTTCACGACATCGCCCTTCTTATAGTCCTGAACCGCTTCCTCGCCCGGGCGCTCCCAGTCGAGGTCGGAGAGATGGACCATGCCGTCGATCTCCGGCGTCAGGCCGACGAACAGGCCGAACTCGGTGATGTTCTTCACCTCGCCCTCGAGCTCGCTGCCGACCGGATGCTTCTCGAGGAAGCCCGACCACGGATTTTCCATGCACTGCTTCAGGCCGAGGCTGATGCGGCGTTTCACCGGATCGACGTCGAGCACCATCACTTCCACTTCCTGCGAGGTGGAGACGATCTTGCCCGGATGCACGTTCTTCTTGGTCCAGCTCATCTCGGAGACGTGGACCAGGCCCTCGATGCCCGGCTCCAGCTCCACGAAGGCGCCGTAGTCGGTGATGTTGGTGACGCGGCCCTTGAAGCGCGAACCCACCGGGTATTTCGCCTGCACGCCCTCCCAGGGATCCGCCTCGAGCTGCTTCATGCCGAGGCTGATGCGCTGGGTCTCGGGGTTGAAGCGCACCACCTGGACGTTGACGGTCTGGCCGATGTGCAGCGCCTCCGAGGGATGGTTGATGCGGCGCCACGCGATGTCGGTGACGTGCAGCAGGCCATCGACGCCGCCCAGGTCGACGAACGCGCCGTAGTCGGTGATGTTCTTCACCACGCCCTGCAGCACCTGGCCTTCCTTCAGGTTGGCGACCAGCTCGTTGCGGGCCTCGGCGCGGCTCTCCTCGAGCACGGCGCGGCGCGAGACCACGATGTTGCCGCGGGCGCGGTCCATCTTCAGGATCTGGAACGGCTGCGGCGTGCCCATCAGCGGGCCGACGTCGCGGACCGGACGGATGTCGACCTGCGAGCCCGGCAGGAACGCCACGGCACCGTTGAGATCGACGGTGAAGCCGCCCTTCACACGGCCGAAGATGACGCCGTTGACGCGCTGGTTGTCCTTGAACTGCTTCTCGAGCTGGGTCCAGGCCTCCTCGCGGCGCGCCTTGTCGCGCGAGAGAACGGCTTCGCCGTTCTTGTCCTCCATGCGCTCGAGATAGACCTCGACCACGTCGCCGGCCTTGAGCTCCGACTTCTGGCCCGGGAGCGCGAACTCCTTCAGCGCGACGCGGCCCTCGGACTTCAGGCCGACATCGACCAGGGCGAACTCGCCCTCGATCGAGACGACGGTGCCGGAGAGCACGCTGCCCTCCAGACCCTGGGCGGCGCCCAAGGTCTCCTCGAGCAGCGAGGCAAAGCTCTCGTGCCCGGATTGCTCCTTGCCGACGCGGGCGGCTGCGGATTTAGCCATGCGGTTCAGTTCCTTTCAGAGTTTTCAGGCCAACCGGTTGTGTCCGGCGGTCGATGGGTCAAAACGATGAAGCTCAAAAGAGGAAGACCGAATGAGGAAGAGACAACGACACGCGCAACGGCGTGCCGATCTCGCTCAGTCGGAAATCTTGCGGTCGATGTAGTCCGAGGCCCGCCGGAACACTGCATCGGCATCGAGTGCCGAGGTGTCGATGATCAGCGCGTCATCCGCGGGCTTCATGGGAGCCGTCGAACGCGCCGTATCCCGGGCGTCCCGCTCCCGCATATCCTCCAAAACCGTGGGGTATATAGCCGCCTCGCCGCGCCCTTGCAACTCCTTGAATCGGCGCAGGGCCCGGGCCTCCACGGAGGCGGTGACGAAGAGCTTAACCTTTGCGCCCGGCAGGACCACGGTGCCGATGTCCCGCCCGTCCAGCACGGCACCCTCTTTTCCGGCCGGGGGATGGGCGGCAAAGCCGCGCTGCCAGTCCAGGAGCGCCCCTCGGACCGCCGGAATGGCCGCAACCCGGGACGCCAAGGCCCCCGTCGCCTCGGCCCGGAGCTCGGGGTCGGCCAGGAGCTCGGGCCGCAGCGCCTGGGCGGCGGCGACCGCCGCCGCTTCATCCGGCGAGGACTTCCCCTGCCGCAGCAGGGTCAGAGCGACGCCACGGTAGAGCGAGCCGGAATCGAGATAAGCGAGGCGGTAATGCGCGGCGAGGCGTTTCGCCAGCGTGCCTTTGCCGGCCGCGGCGGGTCCGTCAATGGCGATGACCAGGGTCATCGGTTCTTCAGGCGGATCTCGGCGCCGATCCCGTTCATCAGATCGACGAAGCCCGGGAAGCTGGTGTCGATTGGTGCGCCGTCGTCTATGACGATCGCCTGCTTCGCCGCGAGGCCCATGACCAGGAAGGACATGGCCGGGCGATGGTCGAGATTGACCGCGAGCGCGGCGCCGCCGGCGGGCGCCTTGCCGGTGCCGGTGACGCTGAGCCAGTCCGGACCCTCCGCGACCGTGGCGCCGCAGGCGGCGAGGCCGCGCGCCATGGCACCCAAGCGGTCGCTCTCCTTGACGCGAAGCTCGGCGAGGCCCTGCATCCGCGTCTCGCCCTCGGCAAAGGCGGCGATCACCGAGAGGATCGGATATTCGTCGATCATCGAGGGCGCGCGCTCCGCCGGCACCGTGACGCC
>DATKNM010000104.1:0-5463 GCA_035541335.1 Binatia bacterium | reverse complement strand
CAATCTGGAATGGCTGCCGGGAAAGTCGCTGGCGCTCTCCGCCGCCTGCTATCCGGAAGCGGTGATGGGGCCGGTGCCTCTGCTCTATCCCTTCATCGTCAACGATCCCGGCGAGGGAACGCAGGCGAAGCGGCGCAGCGGCGCGGTCATCATCGATCACCTGACGCCGTCGCTGACCCGCGCCGAGAGCTATGGTCCGTTGCGCGCGCTCGAGACCCTGGTCGATGAATACTACGAGGCGTCCCAGGTCGATCCGCGGCGCTGCGCGGTTCTGAAGACCAAGATCGTCGATCTCGCCCAGGCGAGCGGGCTTGCCGCCGATTGCGGCATCGCCCGCGAAGACGACAGCGAGACGGCGCTCACCAAGCTCGACAATCATCTCTGCGAGCTGAAGGAGCTGCAGATCCGCGACGGGCTCCATGTGTTCGGGCAGTCGCCGGAGGGTCGGCAGCGCGCCGACCTGCTGGTGGCGCTGACGCGCCTGCCGCGGCGGTCGGGCGAAGGCGGCGACGCGTCGCTGATCCGCGCTTTGGCGGCGGATCTCGGGCTCGATTTCGATCCGCTGGATGCGCGGATGGCGGAGGCCTGGACCGGCGCGCGGCCGCAGGCGCTGGCGACGATGACCGACGTGGCTTGGCGGAGCACGGGCGATACGGTGGAGCGGCTGGAGCTGCTGGCCGCGCGCCTGGTCGCCGGCGAGGTCGAGGCAGAATCGATGTGGGGCCGCACGCGCGCGGTGCTTGACTTCATCGATCATACGCTGCGACCGACGATCGATTCCTGCGGTGCCGCCGAGATCACCGCGGTATTGACGGGCCTCGACGGCCGTTTCGTGAAGCCCGGTCCCTCCGGCGCGCCGACGCGGGGAAGACTCGACGTACTGCCGACGGGCCGCAACTTCTATTCGGTCGATACCCGCGCCGTGCCGACGCCGACCGCCTGGACGCTGGGCTGGAAGTCGGCGGCCTTGCTGCTGGAGCGGCATCGCCAGGAGCACGGCGCCTGGCCGAAGTCGCTGGTGCTTTCGGCCTGGGGCACGGCGAACATGCGGACCGGCGGCGACGACATCGCCCAGGCCCTGGCGTTGATGGGCGTGCGGCCGCGCTGGGATGCCGGCGCCTCGGGCCGGGTCGCCGGCTTCGAGATCCTGCCGCTCTCGCTGCTCGACCGGCCGCGGGTCGATGTGACGCTCAGGGTCTCCGGCTTCTTCCGCGACGCCTTCCCGGCGCAGATCGAGCTCTTCGATTCCGCGGCCCGCGCGGTCGCCGCGCTGGACGAGCCGGTCGAAGAGAATCCCCTGGCGGCACGGCACCGCACGGAATCGGCGGCGCTGGTCGCGCAGGGCGCCAATGCCGCCGAGGCCGAGCGCCGCGCCGGCTATCGCGTGTTCGGCTCCAAGCCCGGCGCCTATGGCGCGGGGCTGCAGGCGTTGATCGACGAAAAGGGTTGGAGCGATACCGGCGATCTCGCCCGTGCCTATCTCGCCTGGGGCGGCTATGCCTATGGCGCCGGCGACAACGGCCGCGCCGAGGGCCGCATGTTCGAGCGGCGTCTCGCACAAGTCGATGCCGTCCTGCACAACCAGGACAATCGCGAGCACGATCTCCTCGACAGCGACGATTACTACCAGTTCGAAGGCGGGCTCGCGGCGACGGTGAAGCACCTGACGGGCCGGAAGGCCGTGGTCTGGCACAACGACCATTCGCGGCCCGAGGCGCCGAAGATCCGCAGCCTCGACGAGGAGATCGCCCGGGTGGTGCGCGCGCGGGTGGTCAACCCGAAATGGATCGCCGGCGTGATGCGCCACGGCTACAAGGGCGCCTTCGAGATGGCGGCGACGGTCGATTACCTCTTCGCCTTCGCCGCGACGGCCGACTGCGTCGCCGACCACCATTTCGACGCGGTGTTCGAGGCCTATCTGCTGGACGACGCGGTGCGCGACTTCATCGCCGCGCACAATCCTGCCGCACTCAAAGAGATCGCCGACCGCCTCCAGGAGGCGCAATCGCGCGGCCTCTGGAAGTCGCGCCACAATTCCGCCCACCAGCGCCTCTCGGCCTGGGCGAAAGGAGAAGCCGCATGAGCATGGAAGAGGGCGACGTCAACCGCCGCGCCAACGAGAAATCCGCCCGCCGCAAGGAAGCGCGGACCAGGATGATGGCGGAGAAGACCCAGGAGAAGGGCCTGATCATCGTCCATACCGGCAAGGGCAAGGGCAAGTCGACGGCGGCCTTCGGCATGGTGATGCGCTGCATCGGCCACGGCATGAAGGTCGGCGTGGTGCAATTCATCAAGGGCAAGTGGGAGACGGGCGAGCGCACCGTGCTGGAGCGCTTCCCCGAGCTCTGCGAGATCAAGGCGCTGGGCGAGGGCTTCACCTGGGACACCCAGAACCGCGCCCGCGACATCGCCCATGCCGAGGAGGCCTGGGCCGAGGTGAAGCGGATGATGGCGGATCCCAGCTTCGACTTCGTGCTCGCCGACGAGATCAACATCGCGCTCCGCTACGACTATATCCCGGTCGCCGAGGTGGTGGCGGCGCTCGAAGGCAAGCGGCCCGATCTGCACGTCTGCCTGACCGGCCGCAACGCCAAGGACGAGATCGTGGCCCTCGCGGATCTCGTGACCGAGATGGAGATGGTGAAGCATCCCTTCCGCGACGGCGTGAAGGCGCAGAAGGGGATCGAGTTCTAAAGTGACGCGGCCCGCCGCCATCATGTTCCAGGGCACCGGCTCCGACGTCGGCAAGTCGCTGATCGTCGCCGGGCTCTGCCGCGCCTATGCGCGGCGCGGGCTGAAGGTGCGCCCCTTCAAGCCGCAGAACATGTCGAACAACGCGGCGGTGACGGCCGACGGCGGCGAGATCGGCCGCGCCCAGGCCTTGCAGGCGCGCGCTTGCAACGTGACGCCGAGCCGGCACATGAATCCGATCCTCCTGAAGCCCCAGAGCGAGGTCGGCGCCCAGGTGATCGTGCAGGGCCAGATCTTCGGCAACGCCAAGGCGGCCGATTATCACCGGCTGAAGCCGCAGCTCCTGGAGAAGGTCCTGGAGAGCTATCACGCCATCGGCGCCGAGGCCGATCTCGTGCTGGTGGAGGGCGCGGGATCGCCCGCCGAGATCAATCTCCGCGCCGGCGATATCGCGAATATGGGCTTTGCGCTGGCCGCCGACCTGCCGGTCGTGCTGATCGGCGACATCGACCGCGGCGGCGTCATCGCCAGCCTGGTCGGCACCAAGGAACTGCTGAGCGCCGACGAGCGCGCGCGGGTGAAGGGGTTCCTGATCAACAAGTTCCGCGGCGACCGCGCGCTGTTCACCGACGGGCTCCGGATCATCGCCGAGAAGACCGGCTTCGAATCCTTGGGCGTCGTGCCCTGGTTCGACGGCGCGCGCGATCTCCCGGCCGAGGACGGCGTCGCGCTCGACGGCGCGCATCACGGCTATGGAGCGCGCAAGGGTGCTGCGATCAAGGTCGCAGTGCCGCAGCTGCCGCGGATTTCCAACTTCGACGATCTCGATCCCTTGCGGGCGGAGCCGGGCGTGTCGGTCGAATTCGTCCCGGCAGGGCGGCCGCTGCCCGGCGACGCCGATCTCATCCTGCTGCCAGGCTCGAAGGCGACCATCGCCGATCTCGCGGTCTTCAAGGCGGAGGGCTGGGATCTCGACCTCAAGGCGCATCTCCGGCGTGGTGGCCGGGTGCTCGGCCTCTGCGGCGGCTATCAGATGCTGGGAACTTCGATCGCCGATCCCGACGGGATCGAGGGCGCCGAGGGGACTGCGGAAGGCCTGGGCCTGCTGGATGTCGCGACCGTGCTCACGCCGCAGAAGACCCTGGTCGAGGCCGAGGGCGTCGAGCGCATGACCGCCATGCCGGTCAAGGGCTACGAGATGCATATCGGCGAAACCATCGGCGGCGATTGTGCGCGGCCGATGCTGACGCTCGGCGGCCGCGCCGATGGTGCGATCTCGGCGGACGGCAAGGTGATGGGCTGCTATCTGCACGGAATCTTCGCGTCGGATGCGTTCCGCCGCGCCTTCCTCGACGCGCTGCGCCCCGGCGCTGCCTCGGACATGCACTTCGAGGCACGCGTGGACGCGACCCTGGATGCCCTCGCCGACCACCTGGAGCGGCATCTGGCGACCGACCGGATTCTGGAGTTCGCTAATGCGCGATGAAGGCCAGCACCGCGACCGCTGCGCCGGCGAGCAGACAGGCGCGGGTATAAAGCCGCAGCGCGTCCCAGATGTCGGGCGCGTCCAGCAGCTTGCGGCCCGCTTCGTTGGTCCAGGGCTCCTCGGTCGGGACGCCGCCATAGGCGCGGGGGCCGTTGAGGGCGAAGCCGAGGGCGCCGGCCAGCGCCGATTCCGGCCAGCCGGCATTGGGCGAGCGATGCCGCTTGGCGTCGCGGCCGATGGCGGCGAAGGCGTCCGGCGCACTGGCGCCCGGCATCAGCAGGGCCGCGATGGCCATGACCAGCGCCGCGAGGCGCGCGGGCGGCCAATTCGCGAGATCGTCGAGCCGCGCCGCCGCCCAGCCGAAATCGCGGTGCCGGGTCGACTTGTGCCCGATCATGCTGTCGGCGGTGTTGATCGCCTTGTAGGCGATGAGGCCCGGCAGACCCAGCAGCAGCGCCCAGAACACCGGCGCCATGACGCCGTCGGAGAAATTCTCGGCAAGGCTCTCGATCGCGGCGCGGCAGACGCCGGCACGGTCGAGCCGGTTGGGATCGCGGCCGACGATGCGCGCGACCGCGATACGGCCGCCTCCGGTGCCCGAGACCTCGATCGCCCGGGCGACGTCGGCGACGTGCGTATAGAGACCGTGGAGCGCGATGAAGGCGCTCATCACCAGTGCGAGCCAGAGCCAGCCCAGGGGCAGGCCGAGCAGCAGGCGCTGCACCAACCATCCCAGCAGGACCGCGGCTGCGACAAGAAAGCCGACGAAGATCGCGCCGGCGGTCCGGCGGCGACGCGGGGCGTCGCTTTCGCGATTGAAGCTGCGGTCCGCCCAGGCGATCACCCCGCCGATCACCGAAACCGGATGGGGCAGCCGGCGGTATACGGCCACCGGATCCCCCGCCCAGGCGTCGATCGCCAGCGCCAGCAGGAGCGGCGCGGGTGCGGACCAGGCGAGCCATCGATCGATCATGAGTGCAAAACCGCTGCGGACGAATTCGAGGTGGGATCGCGGCGATCCTGCCGAAGATTGAGGCGGCGTCAAGGCAAGAGAGGAACGAGATGAAGATCGGCGTGATGGTCTGCGGCCATGGCAGTCGCGACCCGGAAGCGATCGAGGAGTTCAAGGCGGTGGCGGCGGGTATCGCCCGACGCCTGCCGCAATACCCGGCGGATTACGGCTTCCTGGAATTCGCGAAGCCGATCATCCGCGACGGCCTCGACCGCCTCCGGGCCGGCGGGGCCGAGCGGATCCTGGCGGTGCCCGGCATGCTGTTCGCAGCCGG
>DATKNM010000103.1:0-7092 GCA_035541335.1 Binatia bacterium | reverse complement strand
CCGTGGAATGATCGTGGGAGGCAGCGTGGAAACGCGCGTGGAATCGACGCGAACCCTGCCGAAACACCCGAATGCGACGGGCGGGCGTCTCGAGGTTCGCATGTTGGGCGTCCTCGCGCTGGCGCGCAATGGGGCGGCCGTCGATCTGCCCGCTTCCCGCAAGGTGCGGGCACTGTTCGCCTATCTCGCGCTCGCGCCGCGGCCGGTCCCGCGGACGCGCCTCTGCGACCTCCTTTGGGATGACGCCGCCGACGATCCCCGCGGCGAGCTTCGCTGGTGCCTTGCCAAGCTCCGCGCCCTGCTGAAGCCGTCGGACCGCGACCGGATCGAATCGGCCGGCGATGCGCTACAGCTCGATCTCGACGATGCCGACGTCGATGCGTTGATCGTCGCCGCAGCAACCGAACGCGGTCTGGACTCATGCGATGACGCAGAGCTACGCGCGCTCGCGACGCGCTGCGGCGGCGCCTTCATGGACGGGCTGGAGTTCGACCGTTGCCCCGAGTTCAACGCCTGGCTCGCGGGACAGCGCCGGCGCTTCCGGGATCTTCATGCCGCGATCCTCGCGAAGCTCGCGGTGCGCTGCAGGCCGGAAGAAGCGCTGCCAGTGCTGGAGCAATGGGTCGCCCTGACGCCCTTCGACCTCCGCGCACAGGCGGCGCTGCTGCAGGCTCTCGCCGCCTCGGGTCGCCCGCGCGACGGCGAGCGGCACCTCGCTGCCGCCGCCAAACTGTTCGAAGCCGAGGAGCAGGATTTCCACCCGGTCCGCGAGGCTTGGCGAGCAGCAAGATCCGCTTCTGCGCCCGCGACCTGCGCCCTGACTTCAGAGCCCGCGCCGATCCGCGCCCAGCCGATCCGTGCCATGCCGAACCGCGCGGCGCTCGCGGTGATGCCGTTCCGCGAGCTGGATGACCGGCCGGTACTTCCGGGCGGCAGCGCCGCCGGCCTCACCTACGACATCATCGCGCGCCTGGCAAAGCTCCGGCATTTCTTCGTCATCGCCCAGGGCTCGGTCTTCGCCCTTGCCGAGCGCAGCATCGGGCCGGAAGAGGCGGGGCGGCGGCTCGGCGTCGATTATGTTGCGAGCGGCACGATCCGCCGCCGCGACGATCGTCTCCTGGTGACCGTGGAACTCATCGAGACCGGCTCGGCGCGGATCCTCTGGTCCGAGGCTTTCGACCGCCGGCTGGACGATCTCTTCGCCGTGCTAGACGAGATCGGCGACAGCATCGTCTCCTCGATCGCCGCCGAGATCGAGACGGTGGAGAAGAGCAGCGCGATCCTGAAACCGCCGTCATCGCTCACCGCCTGGGAGGCCTATCACCGCGGCCTCTGGCACATGTACCGCTTCACCCGCGAGGAGAATGCGGCAGCGCGGCAGTTCTTCAGGCAGGCCATCCGTCTCGACCCGACCTTTGCCCGCGCCCATGCCGGCCTCTCCTTCACCCACTGGCAGAGCGCCTTCCAGCGCTGGGAGGACCATGTGGCGGAGGCCGCCCGCGCCCACGACGCGGCGGCCGAGAGCCTGCTCGCCGACGATCGCGATCCCGTGGCGCATTGGGCCATGGGCCGCGCGCTTTGGCTCGCCGACCGGCCGGACGATTCGCTCGCGGAGTTGAAGAATGCCGTGGCCTTAAGCCCGAACTTCGCCCTCGGCCACTACGCCGTCTCCTTCGTGGAATCGCAGTCGGGAGACCCTACGGCGGCGATCTCCGCCTCGGATCATTCGCGGCAGCTGAGCCCGTTCGATCCGCTGCTCTTCGGCATGCTGGGGACGCGGGCGCTCGCCTTGGCGCGGCTCGGCGACTACGAGGCTTCGGCGGAATGGGCCTTGAAGGCCGCGGCCCGGCCCAACGCCCATGCCAACATCCGCGCCATCGCCCTGCATTGCCTGGCGCTCGCCGGGCGCCTCGACGAGGCGCGCGCCCAGTTCGCGGCAATCCGCAAGGCGCGGCCCGATTACTGCGCCGACGACTTCTTCGCGGCATTCCGCTTCCAGCCAGAGGCCGAGGCACTGTTCCGCGCCGGCGCCGCCCGCATCGGCCTCGGCTAGGCCGATGAAGAGGGAGATCATCCAGACGCCGTTGGCACCCGGCTCCGCGCTGTTCAGCCAGGCGGTCAAGGTCGGGCCGACGATCTACGTCTCCGGCATCGTCGGCCTCGATCCGAAGACCAACCGGATGGCCGGTGCGACGATCCAGGAGCAGACCCGCCAGGCGCTCGCCAATTGCGAGGCGATCCTCCAGGCCGCCGGCGCCAAGCGCGAGCATGTGGTCGATGTCCACGTGCTGCTGGCGCGGCCCGACGATTTCGCCGGCCTCAACGAGGCCTATGCGCAATTCTTCCCGACCGAGCCGCCGGCGCGCGCCGTCGGCAAGCTCGGCGTCGAGCTGCCGAACGTCCTCGTCTCGATCAAGCTGACCGCGATCCTCTGGGATTGACGCCTGGACAGTCGGGATCGGCCGCGGACGGATTCCGCGGCTCGTGCCACAACTCAATAACTTAGTCGGTCAACTATGCGGTCTCTTCGAACAGCTCGCGGCCGATCAGCATGCGGCGGATCTCGGAGGTGCCGGCGCCGATCTCATAGAGCTTGGCGTCGCGCAGGAGGCGGCCGGTCGGATAGTCGTTGATATAGCCGTTGCCGCCGAGGAGCTGGATCGCATCGAGGGCGACCCGGGTCGCCGCCTCCGCGGCATAGAGGATGGCGCCGGCCGCGTCCTTGCGCGTGGCCTGCCCGCGGTCGCAGGCCTTCGCCACGGCATAGACATAGGCCTTGCAGGCGTTCAAGGTCGTGTACATGTCGGCGAGCTTCCCCTGCACCAATTGGAAGCTGCCGATCGGCTGGTCGAACTGCTTCCGCTCATGCACGTAGGGCAGTGCGACATCGAGGCAGGCCTGCATGATGCCGATCGGCCCCGCCGCCAGCACCGCGCGCTCGTAATCGAGGCCCGACATCAGCACGCGCACGCCGCGCCCCAGTTCGCCGAGGATGTTCTCCTCCGGCACCTCGCAATCCCGGAACACCAGCTCGCAGGTGTTGGAGCCGCGCATGCCGAGCTTGTCCAGCTTCTGCGCGGTCGAGAAGCCCTTGAAGCCCTTCTCGATCAGGAAGGCGGTGATGCCCTTCGATCCCGCCGCGGGATCGGTCTTGGCATAGACCACCAGCACGTCGGCGTCCGGCCCGTTGGTGATCCACATCTTCGAACCGTTGAGGATGTAGCGATCGCCCTTCTTCTCGGCGCGGAGCTTCATCGAGACGACGTCGGAGCCGGCCCCGGGCTCGCTCATGGCGAGAGCGCCGACATTGGTGCCGTCGATCAGCTTCGGCAGGTAGCGCTGCTTCTGCTCCGGCCGGCCGTTGCGGCGGATCTGGTTGACGCAGAGATTGGAATGGGCGCCGTAGGAGAGTCCGACCGAGGCCGAAGCGCGGCTGATCTCTTCCATGGCGACGCAATGCTCGAGATAGCCGAGCCCGGCGCCGCCGTATTCTTCCTCGACCGTGACGCCGAGCACGCCGAGCGCGCCCAGCTTCGGCCAGAGATCCATCGGGAACTCGTTGCTGCGGTCGATCTCCGCCGCCCGCGGCGCGATCTCCTTGGCGGAAAAGGCCTCCACCTGGTTCCGCAGCGCGCCCACCATGTCGCCCAAATCGAAGTCGAGCGCCTGCCCGGTGTTTCGCATCTCTCCCCCAATCGGCCGAAGTCAGTGCTGGGCCGCAGTCTGCTTCTCTGCGGGCGCCGGCGCAACCGTGGCGGGGGCCCTGCTGGCGTCGCGATAACGCTGGAGCAGGCCCGGCCATTGCCTGTCGAACGCGTCCATGGCCTTCAGCTTCACCGGGCCGAAGCCGCGCACCTGGTCCGGCGCGGAAGCGAGGGCGATGGCGGCGAACCGGTTCCCGGCGTCGAGCGAGCCCGCAATCTCCTCCAGCATCGCCTCATACGTCCGGAGCAGTGCGCGCTCGCGCTTACGCTCCTCCGATCGCCCGAAGATGTCGAAGGGTGTGCCGCGCAGCCGCTTCAGCCGCGCCAGCAGCTTCAGCGGCAGGCGCAGCCCCTCGCCGAACCGGCGCTTCCGCGGCCGCCCGAGATCGGGATCGACATGCGCGACCATCGGCGGTGCCAGGTGGAAGCTCAGTCTTCCATCGCCTTCGAAGGTCTCGGAGAGCTCGCGCTCGAACGCGGGATCGGTCAGCAGCCGGGCGACCTCGTACTCGTCCTTATACGCGAGCACTTTCGCGTAGTGGATCGTGACGGCGCGGGCCAGCGCCTCGCTGCCGGCAACCCTGCCCTCCAGCGCCCGGATGCGCGAGACTGCGGCGCGATACTTCTCCGCCAATGCCGCGTCCTGGTAATCGGCCAGATGCGCGGCGCGATGGGAGACGATCTCGTCCAGCGTCATCTCGCCGAGCGGCCGCTCGTCCTTGGCGGGGACCAGCAGCTCCGCGATCCGCTCCGGATCGGCGGCGGCGACCCGGCCCCAGCGGAACGCCGTCTTGTTCATCGCGACCTCGACGCCGTTCATCTCGATCGCGCGCAGCAGCGCGGCCTCGGAGACCGGGATCAAGCCGAGCTGCCAGGCATAGCCGACCATCATCATGTTGGTGGCGATGGCGTCGCCGATGACGCGCAGGGCGAGGCGGTTGAAATCGACGATCCGCGGCCGCGGCTTCACCATGTCCCAGATCGCCTGCAGGACCGCGTCCTGGCGGAAGTCGAAGTCCCGGTCGCGCACGAAGTTGGCGACCGGCGCGTTGTGCCCGTTCACGACCGCCGCGGTGCGCGCGGCGGAGATGAGGTCCATGCCCTCGCGGGAAATGGCGACGACGGAATCCGCCGCCAGCAGCAGGTCGGCGCAGCCGCCGGCGATGCGGGGCGTCGAGATGTGGTCGGGATCGGCGCAGAGCCGCACATGGCTGATGACCGCACCGCCCTTCTGGGCGAGCCCGGAGACGTCGAGCAGCATCGCAGCCTTGCCGTCGAGATGCGCCGCCATGCCGAGGATGCCGCTGATGGTGAGGACACCGGTCCCGCCGACGCCCGTCACCGCGATGTTGTAGGGGGTCTCCAGCGTGGCCGGTGCCGGCGGTACCGGCAGGTCGGTGTCGCCGAGGGTGAGGCCCTCGCTCTTCCGCGGCTGCACACCCTTGATGGTGACGAAGGAGGGGCAGAAGCCCTTCAGGCAGGAGAGATCGACGTTGCAGGCCGACTGGTTGATCTGCCGCTTCCGTCCCAGCGGCGTCTCCAAGGGCTCGATCGCGATGCAGTTGCTCTGCACCGAGCAGTCCCCGCAGCCCTCGCAGACCTTGGCATTGATGAAGACCCGCTCCTCCGGCTCGGGCGCCTGATGGCGGTGGCGTTTGCGGCGGAGCTCCGCGGCGCAGCCCTGGTCGTAGACGATGACGCTGCAGCCCTCGTACTCCCGGATCTGCTCCATCGCCCGGTCGATATGCTCCCGCGGGCCGACTTCGACGCCGGCCGGGAACTCGCCTTCCGGCAGGTTCTCGAGATCGTCGCTGAGGACGATGATGCGCTCGACGCCCTCGTCGCGGATCTGGCGGACGAGCTGCGGCAGGGTCAGCGGGCCGTCCACCGGCTGGCCGCCGGTCATCGCCACCGCCTCGTTGTAGAGCAGCTTGTAAGTGATGTTGATCCTGGCGGCGACCGCCTGGCGGATCGCGAGGATGCCGCTGTGGAAATAGGTGCCGTCACCGAGATTGACGAAGATGTGCTTCTCGTTGGTGAAGGGCGCGATCCCCATCCAGGTAATGCCCTCGGCGCCCATATGGGTGAAGGTGTCGGTGCGGCGGTCCATCCACTGCACCATGAAGTGGCAGCCGATGCCGGCGGCGGCGCGGCTGCCTTCGACCACGCGGGTCGAGGTGTTGTGCGGGCAGCCGGGGCAGTAATGCGGCATGCGGTTGACGATCGGCGCGTAGCCTTGCAGGCGCTGCTCGCGCGACGTGAACCACGCGACCCGCTCCTGCAGCCGCGCCTTGATGTCGGCGGGAATGTCCATCCGCAGGAGCCGCGCCACGATCGCCTGCGCGACCAGCCCCTCCGAAAGCTCGCGGTCGAGAGGGAGGAACGGCACCTCGTGCTCGTCGAACTTGCCGACGATGCGTGGGCGCACGTCGGTCTTCCAGTTGAAGAGATGCTGCTTGATCTGGTTCTCGATGATCTCGCGCCGCTCCTCGATGATCAGGACCTCCTCGAGCCCTTCCGAGAAGGCGCGGATGCCGGCAGGCGGCAGCGGCCAGGGCATGCCGACCTTGAAGAGGCGGAGGCCGATCGCCTCTCCGGTCTCGCGGTCGATGCCGAGCTGCTCCAGCGCCTCCCGCACGTCCTCATAGGCCTTGCCGGAGGCGACGATGCCGAACCGCGGCCGCCTGGCGTCGATCACCAGCCGGTCGACGCCGTTGACGCTGCCGAACTCGATCGCCGCATAGGCCTTGTAGGTCTGCAGCCGGTGGTCCTGGGACCAGCGGTCGTCGGGCCAGCGGATATGAAGCCCGCCTTGGGGGATGACGAAATTCGGCGGCTCGATGAAGGAACAGCTTTCCTGGTCGAGATCGACCACGGCGGTCGATTCCACCGTGTCGGAGAGCACCTTCATCGCCACCCAGCAGCCGGAATAGCGCGACATCGCGAGGCCAAGCAGGCCCATCCGGATGAACTCGTGCACGCTCGAGGGATAGAGCACCGGGATGACCGCCGACATGAAGGCGTGGTCCGACTGGTGCGGGATCGAGGAGGACTTGGCGCCGTGATCGTCGCCGGCGAGGCAGAGCACGCCGCCGTGCTTCGAGGTGCCGGCGGCGTTCGCGTGCTTCAGCACGTCGCCGGACCGGTCCACGCCCGGTCCCTTGCCGTACCAGATCCCGAATACGCCCTCTTTGGTGGCGCCGGGCCAAAGCCCGACCTGCTGGGTGCCCCAGATCGCGGTCGCAGCGAGGTCCTCGTTGACGGCCGGCTTCGCCACGATGTCATGGGCGTCGAGGAACTTCTTCGCCCGGCCGAGCGCGCTGTCATAGCCGCCGAGGGGAGAGCCGCGGTAACCGGAGACGAAGCCCGCCGTATTCAGCCCGGCCGC
>DATKNM010000102.1:0-5111 GCA_035541335.1 Binatia bacterium | reverse complement strand
CGCGACCGGACTTCTTGCCAAGATTTGGCCCAACCAAACGAGTCGGCGCCAACTTCCGATTGATCCCCCGGATCGATCCCCTGGATTGGTCCACTACGCCGGCCAACAAGGAGGCTTTGATGCAACTCTTCTCTCGCGCCGCGCTCGCGGCGTCGGCCCTGCTGTTGTTCTCCGCCGGCGCGGCCCTGGCCGAGCCCGCCCTGATCTACGATACCGGCGGCAAGTTCGACAAATCCTTCAACGAGGCCGCCTATAACGGCATGGAGCGCTTCAAGAAGGAGACCGGCAAGAAGTACCTCGAATTCGAGGTGCAGACCGACGCGCAGCGCGAGCAGGCGTTCCGCCGCTTCGCCCAGAAGGGCGCCGACCCGATCATCGCCCTCGGCTTCAACCAGGCCTCGGCGCTGGAGAAGGTGGCGAAGGAGTTCCCGAAGACCCGCTTCGTGATCATCGATTTCGTGGTCGACCTGCCGAACGTGCAGTCGATCACCTTCAAGGAGCATGAGGGCTCGTTCCTGGTCGGCGCCCTGGCGGCGCTCACCAGCAAGTCCGGCAAGGTCGGCTTCGTCGGCGGCATGGACATCCCGCTGATCCGGCGCTTCGGCTGCGGCTACGCCCAGGGCGTCAAGTACGAGGCCAGCGGCGACACGGTGTTCGAGAACATGACCGGCACCACGCCGGCGGCCTGGAACGACCCGACCAAGGGCGGCGAGCTCGCCAAGGGCCAGTTCGACCAGGGTGCGGACGTCGTCTTCGCGGCGGCGGGCGGCACCGGCGTCGGCGTCTATCAGGCGGCCAAGGACAACAGCAAGCTCGCGATCGGCGTCGATTCCAACCAGAACTACCTGCATCCGGGCACGATGCTGACCTCGATGATGAAGCGGGTCGATGTCGCGGTCTACAATTCCGCGAAGGCCGCAGCCGACGGCACCTGGAAGGCCGGCGCCCAGGTGCTCGGCCTCAAGGAAGGCGGCGTCGACTGGGCCTACGACAAGTACAACAAGCCGCTGGTCAGCGACGACGTGAAGGCGAAGGTGGACGCCGCCAAGGCCGACATCATCTCCGGCAAGATCCAGGTCCACGACTACATGGCCGACAATTCCTGCCCGAATTGAGGCGGATCGCGGCGGCCGGGGGCGATCCCGGCCGCCGCAGCGCGCCATGAAGGCCGCCGCGTGAGCACCGATTCCGCACCCGTCGCGGCGCCGGACAACCCGGGCGACGCGCCGGCCGTCGAGCTTGTCGGCATCGACAAGCGCTTCGGCGCCGTGCATGCCAATCGCGGCGTTTCCCTGACCATCGCCAAGGGCTCGATTCACGGCATCGTCGGCGAGAACGGCGCCGGCAAGTCGACCCTGATGAGCATCCTCTACGGCTTCTACGAGGCGGATGCCGGCGAGATCCGCATCGACGGCAGGCCGATCCGGATCAAGAGCCCGCGGGATGCGATCGCCGCGGGGATCGGCATGGTGCACCAGCACTTCATGCTGGTCGATACGTTCACCGTGGTCGAGAACGTGATGCTCGGCGCCGAGAGCGGCGTGCTGATCCAGGGCAGCATCGCCAAGGCGCGCGCCGAGATCGAGCGGCTCGGCCGCGACTACGGCCTGGTGGTCGATCCCGATGCCGTAGTCGGCGAGCTTCCGGTCGGCGAGCAGCAGCGCGTCGAGATCCTGAAGGCGCTCTACCGGCAATGCCGGATCCTGATCCTGGACGAGCCGACCGGCGTGCTGACGCCGCAGGAAACCGACCAGCTCTTTCGGATCCTGAAGGCGCTGAAGGATCGCGGCGTCACCGTCATCCTGATCACCCACAAGCTCAGGGAGATCATGGCGGTCACCGACCGGGTCACGGTGATGCGCCTCGGCGAGGTGGTGGCCGAGCGCAACACGGCGGAGACCGACCGAGAGGAGCTCGCGGTGCTGATGGTCGGACGCAAGGTGCGGCTGGCGCCGGACCGCGCCAAGGCAAGGCCCGGCCAGCCGGCGCTCGCGGTCGAGCATCTGAGCCTGACCGACGAGTTCGGCGTGAAGCGGCTCGACGACGTCAACTTCTCGGTCAGGGCCGGTGAGATCGTCGGCATCGCCGGCGTTTCCGGGAACGGCCAGAGCGAGCTCCTGGAGGTGCTGTCCGGCATCCGCGGGCCGACCTCCGGCCTGATCCGCGTCCTCGGGCAGGAGGTGAAGGCCGGCGGCGAGCAATGCCGTCCCGACCGGATGCGGCGCCTGGGGCTCGCCCATGTTCCGGAGGACCGCAGCCGCCTCGGGCTGGTCAGCGCGTTCCCCGCATGGGAATCCGCGATCCTCGGCTATCAGCGCGACAAGGCCTACGGCTTCGGCCCGCTGATCAGCACCAGCGCCGCGGAGAAGGAATGCGCGCGGCTGATGCAATCCTTCGACGTGCGTCCGCCGGAGCCCGGCCTCGGCTGCGCCAAGTTCTCCGGTGGCAACCAGCAGAAGCTGATCCTCGCCCGCGAGATGGCGCGCAACCCGAAGGTGCTGCTGGTCGGCCAGCCGACCCGCGGCGTCGATATCGGCGCCATCGAGTTCATCCACAAGCAGATCGTCGCCATGCGCGACCAGGGCTCGGCGGTGCTGCTGGTCTCGGTCGAGCTCGACGAGATCCTGGCCCTCTCCGACCGCATCATCGTCATGTTCCAGGGCCGCATCGTCGGCGAGACGCCCGGCGAACGCGCCGACGAGCGCCAGCTCGGTCTCTGGATGGCGAACGCGCAGGCCGATCCCGGCGGTGAAGGACCGACCGTGCCGCGCGGCCCGGCAATCCCGGGACTCACCTTGCAGAGCCCGACGCTCCCGCGGCCGACGTCATGAGCGCGCCGACCGGACCGCTCCCGCGCTGGATCGACATCGGCGTGCTGCCGATCGTCAACCTGATCATGGCCCTGATCGTCGCCGGGCTGATCGTTCTCGCCATCGGCGCGAGCCCGATCGAAGCGATCCAGTCGATGGCGGAGGGCGCCTTCGGCAGCCTCGACGGCATCAGCTACACGCTCTATTACGCCACCGACTTCATCTTCACCGGCCTTGCCGTCGCCGTCGCCTTCCATGCCGGCCTCTTCAACATCGGCGGCGAGGGCCAGGCCTATATCGGCGGCCTCGGCGTCGGCGTGGTGGCGCTCACCTTCGACCACAGCCTCGCCTTCCTGCCGATGATGCTGCTGGGGATCGTGGCGGCGGCCGCTTTCGGCGCCGGCTGGGCCTTCATCCCCGCCTATCTCCAGGCCAAGCGCGGCAGCCACGTCGTCATCACCACCATCATGTTCAACTTCCTCGCGACCGCGCTGATGAACTACGTGATGGTCTACGTGTTCCGCGTGCCGGGGAGCATGGAGGTGGTGAGCCGGGACTTCGAGAGCAGCGCCGGGATCCCGCAGCTGAGCGAGATCATGGCGAAGTTCGGCATCGTGATCTCGAACACGCCGCTCAACCTCGCCTTCGTCTGGGCGATCATCTGTTGCGTCGCGGTCTGGGTCTATCTCTGGCGCAGCCGCGGCGGCTATGAGCTTCGCACCACCGGCCTCTCGCCCAAGGCGGCTGAATATGCCGGCATCCGCCCGGACCGGATCACGATCACCGCGATGCTGATCTCCGGCGCGCTGGCGGGCTTCGTCGGCTTGAACGAGGTCATGGGCTATCACCGCTTCCTGCTCTTGGACTTCGTCGCCGGCGCCGGATTCACCGGGATCGCCGTCGCGCTGATGGGCCGAAACCATCCCTTCGGCATCGTGCTCGCCAGCATCCTGTTCGGCGCGCTCTACCAGGGCGGCAGCGAGCTCGCCTTCGACATCCCCACCATCACCCGCGACATGATCGTGGTGATCCAAGGCCTGGTGATCCTGTTCTCCGGCGCGCTCGCCTATATGAACCGGCCGCTGCTGGAGCGCGGCTGGCGGCTCTATGCGGCGCGGCGCAAGCCGGCCGCCACCTTCGTCGCACCCGGCACAGGCGGCTGAATGCAGGACTGGTTCATCATCACGGTCTCGGTCCTGGCGGCGACCATCCGGGTCTCGACGCCGCTGATCTTCTGCGCCATGGCCGGGATGATTTCCGAGCGCTCCGGCGTCATCGACATCGGCCTCGAGGGCAAGATGCTGGTGGCGGCCTTCGCCGCGGCGGTGATCGCCGCCGAGACCGGGTCGCCCTGGGAGGCGCTGGCCGTGGCGATCGTGACCGCCGTCGCCATGTCGCTGATCCACGGCTTTGCCTGCATCACCCATCGCGGCGACCAGGTGGTCTCCGGCGTCGCCATCAACATCGTCGCCTCGGGACTGACCGCGGTGCTCGGCAATGCCTGGTACGCGCGCGGGGGCGAGACGCCGCAGCTCGAGGCGACCCAGCGCTTCCTCGGCATCACCCTGCCCGACGCCGACAATATCGGCCGCCTGCCGCTGCTGGGTCCGCTCTACGCCAAGGTGATCAGCGGCCACAGCCTCCTCACCTACCTCGCCTTCCTGTTGGTGCCGGGGATGGCCTGGCTGCTCTATCGCAGCCGGTTCGGCCTGCGGCTCCGCGCGGTCGGCGAGAACCCGGCGGTGGTCGATACCGCGGGCATCTCGGTCGCCTTCCTGCGCTATCGGGCGGTGATGATCAACGGCGTGCTCTGCGGCTTCGCGGGCACCTATCTCTCCATCTCCCAAAGCGCCGGCTTCTTGCGGGACATGACGGCGGGCCGGGGCTTCATCGCGCTGGCGGCGATGATCTTCGGCAAGTGGCGACCGCTGCCGACCCTGTTCGCCTGCCTGCTGTTCGGCTTCCTCGACGCCGGGTCGAGCCGCCTCCAGGGCGTTCCGCTGTTCGGGCGCTGGCAGGTGCCGGTGCAATTGATCCAGGCGCTGCCCTATGCCCTGACCGTGATCCTGCTCGCCGGCTTCATCGGCAAGGCGATCCCGCCGAAGGCGATCGGCCGGCCCTATGTGAAGGAACGGTGATGGATCGGCGACTCTTGAAGGCGGCCGTGTCCGCGCGCCTCCGGGCTTATGCGCCCTATTCGAAATTCAAGGTCGGCGCGGCGATCTTGGCGGAAGACGGCGTGATCTATCCCGGCGGCAATGTCGAGAACGCGGCCTATCCAAACGGCGTCTGCGCCGAAAC
>DATKNM010000101.1:0-5706 GCA_035541335.1 Binatia bacterium | reverse complement strand
GCTGGATTCCGGGCAGGTGGCGGGCGCGGCGCTCGACGTGTTCTCGGCCGAGCCTGCCACCGAGAACCCGCTGTTCAACCATCCGAGCGTGGTCTGCACGCCGCATCTCGGCGCCTCCTCGACCGAGGCGCAGTTCAACGTCGCGGTGCAGGTCGCCGAGCAGATGTCGGACTTCCTGCTGCACGGCGCGGTCGCCAATGCGATCAACATGGCCTCGGTCACGGTCGAGGAAGCGCCGAAGCTCAGGCCCTACATGAAGCTCGCCGAGCAGCTCGGCGCCTTCGCCGGCCAGGCGACCGAGACCGGCATCCGCCGGGTCATCGTCGAATACGAGGGCCATGTGGCGCAATTGAACACCCGCCCGTTGACGGCGGTGCTGCTGCAGGGCCTGCTGAAGCCGCTGCTCGACTCCGTGAACATGGTCAACGCGCCGCTGGTCGCCAAAGAACGCAATATCGACGTGACCGAGATCAAGCACGATCGCGAGGGCGACTTTCACACCCTGATCCGGCTCGGCATCGAGAGCGACCGCTGGCGCCGCGACGTGGCCGGCACGCTCTTCGCCGACCACCGGCCGCGGGTCGTGGAGATCAAGGGCATCAAGATCGACGCCGAGCTGGGGCCGCACATGCTCTACGTCACCAACGAGGACAAGCCCGGCTTCATCGGGCGCTTGGGCACGATCCTCGGCGACCACAAGGTGAACATCGCCACCTTCGCCCTCGGTCGCTCCGCGCCGGGCCAGGACGCCATCGCACTGGTTGAGATCGACGGCGCCCTGCCGAACCACCTGATCGACGAGGTTCAAGCCTTGCCGGGCGTGAAGCAGGCCAAGGCGCTGAACTTCTGATATACTCCCCTGCGGGAGACCGCCGAACGATTGCAGGGGCAATAAGAGCATGGCGAAGAGAATCCGTCTCGGGAAGCTGAAGCGGCTGCGCAACCTTCCGTTCGAGGTCTATGAGGGTCGCCTCAAGGAGATGCAGCACAAGCTGGAGCGCGTGCAGCATGCGCATCTCTTCACCGGTGACCGGGCGGTCATCGCCTTCGAGGGCATGGATGCCGCCGGCAAGGGCGGCGCCATTCGGCGCATCTCCTGGGCGCTCGATCCCCGCAGTCTCAAGGTCTGGCCGATCGGCGCTCCCGATGAGATCGAGAAGAAGCAGCACTACCTGCAGCGCTTCTGGACCCGCATGCCGGCCAAGGGCCAGCTCGCGATCTTCGATCGCTCCTGGTACGGCCGCGTGCTGGTGGAGCGCGTCGAAGGCTTCGCCAAGCCCGAGGAATGGAAGCGCGCCTATGCCGAGATCAACGAGTTCGAGCGGCAGCTCACGGACAACGGCATCCGGGTCATCAAGATCTTCCTGCACATCACCAAGGACGAGCAACTGCGGCGCTTCGAGGAGCGGCTGCGCAACCCGCTGAAGCGCTGGAAGCTCTCCTACGAGGACTTCCGCAATCGCGACAAGTGGGACCAGTACGTGAAAGCGATCGAGGACATGTTCGACAAGACCTCGACCAGGCAGTCTCCCTGGTACGCGGTTCAGGGCAACGACAAGCAGGCTGCGCGGATCGAGACCATGCGCGTGATCGTCGAGCGGCTGGCCGAAGGCGTCAATGTCGTCGAGCCGCCGATCGACTCCCGGGTCCTGAAGATCGCCCGCCAGGAACTCGGCAACGTGAAGCTGGTCGAGCGCCGCGGCAAGCCCCGCGGGCGGGAGTAAGGGCCTCAGCTGTGCGCTGGCTCAACCCAGCATGAGCTTGAAGCCCTCGTGGCTGGCGACGAAGCCGAGGCTCTCGTAGAAGCGGAGCGCGTCGGCTCTCGACTTGTTCATGGTGAGCTGTACCAGGCCGCAGCCGCGGCGGCGGCATTCGGCGATCGCCCATTCGAACATCTGCCGGCCTAGCCCGCCGCCGCGACGTGACGCATCGATGCGCACGCTCTCGATCTGACCGCGCCACGTGCCCTTTAGCGAGAGCCCCGGGATGAAGGTCAGTTGCAGGCAGCCGACCACGGCGGCGCCCTCCTCGGCCACGACGAGCAACTGGTTCCGGTCGCCCGCGATGGCCGCGAAGGCTTCCCGATAGCGCGGGTCGAGCGGCGGGCCGGGGTCCTCGCGACCGCTGCCGAGCACGTCGTCGGCGAGCAGCGCCACGATCGCCGGCAGGTCCTCCGGCCGGGCCTTGCGGAACGCGACCAGCGGTCAGGCCTTGCGGATCTGGTGTAGGCGCGAGCGCCAGCGCTCGATGGTGCGCGTGACGAGGCCCGCATCGGTGGTGTCCTTGGACCAGGCCTCCATGAAGGATCTCACCTTCTGCCGCGGCCGCGCCGAAACCGGCAGCTCGTCCACGGTGAGGCGCGTCGGGAAGGCGACGCCCTGGCCGAACACGATCGCCTCGCGGGTGTTCAGGGCCGGCAGCGCCTGCATCAGGCCGGCGGCGGAATCCGGCAAGGCATTCCTGACGAAGGTGAGGTCGCGCTCGTTGCCGAGGCGGAGCGTGATGATGGTGCCGCATTGCGAGACGATCGAGGGCGAGACCTCGGACGGCCGTTGGGAGATCACGCCGAGGCCGACGCCGTACTTGCGGCCTTCCTTGGCGACCTGGCCGGCGGCATGGACCGCGAGCGAGATGCTGCGGCCGCTGCGGTCCTCCCAAAGATAGCGGTGCGCTTCCTCGCAGACCAGCACGGTCGGCACCGCGCCCTCCTCCCCGCTCCAGACCGCGAAGGAGAAGATGGTGCGGAACACCACGGAGACCACCACGTCCACGATCTCCTCCGGGATGTCGGAGAGGTCGATCGTGGTGATCGGCTTGCCCTCGACCGGGATGCGCGCCATCTGGCAGATCACCTCGCCCATCACGTCGCGCACGAATTGCGGGCCGAACATGAAGCCGTAGCGGTCGTCGCTGGTCAGCTCCTCGAGCCGGTTCAGGATGCGGAGATAGCTCTGGATCGCTTCGGGATTGTCGAGCTTGCCCATCATGTCGTTGACGATGCGGCGGAAGTCGCTCAAGCGGAACGGCACTGGGCTGTCGAGATTGAGGCTGGAGGTCGTGGTGACGCCGGCCGGCTGGCCCGGCTTCGCCGTGCCGGCGCCGGCGATGCCGGCATAGAGCGTCTTCGCCTGCACCACGGCCTCGCGCAGGATCTTCACCTCGGAGGCGTACTCGCTCTCCGGCAGTACCTTGAAGACCGCGCACATCTCCTTGAACTGCAGCATCCAGTACGGCAGCCGCAGGGTCGACAGGGTCAAGCGCTCGGTCATGCCGGCGAAGGCACCCTCGTATTCGTTGTGGGGATCGAGCAGCACCATATGCGCGTTCGGCAGCCGCTCGAGGATCGCGCGCAGGATCACCGAGGTGGTCGAGGTCTTGCCCGAACCGGAGCTGCCGAAGATCGCGAAATGGGTGCGCAGCAGGTTGTCGACGTCGAGATAGATGTCCTGGGTGCCGTTGAACTCCGCCTTGCCGATATGGACCGTGCTGGTCGAGGTGGTGCGGACCACCGAGGCGGCATCGGCGTCGGCGACGGTCATGACCGGGGCCCCGATCGCCGGCCAGCGGGCGACGCCGCGCTTGAACTCCGACCCGCCGGAGGCGCCGGCGACGAACTGGCCGACGAGGCTGATGTCCATGATGGCGCCCTTATCCTGGCCGGCGCTGCGAATCGCGGACACAATGCCTAAAACCCGCGCCCCGCCGCTGCGGACCTCGACCATGCTGCCGACGGTCACGCTGGCGCTTTCTCCCGCGGATTGGGCCGAAGCGAGCTGGGCGGCGTCCATGGACGCCTTGATATTAGAGCCGGTGACCTCGCTCACCTGGCCAATCTGCGCCGACATTGAGTTCTCCCCCGATCGATGATCGCGGGGACGATCGCCCGAATTCGGCCCCGCACCCGGCATTATTAACGATTGGTCGGCGGTTTTCCAATCCGATCCTTTCTGCCGGAGCCTCGCCCAAGTCGATGATTTGCGCTAAAAACCGGCCAGGACGGTCCGGATATCAATGCGCCGCGACAGGTGGCTTCATGGATCAACTCACCCCACGGATGACTTCCCAGGCAAGTCCTGAAGCGAGCTCTCAGGATATGCCGGTCTATCGCAAGATCGCGGCGATTCTCGATGCGAGCATTGCAGCCGGCCGGCTTCGGCCCGGCACCATCCTGATGGAGGGCTCGCTGGCAACCTTGTTCGGCTCCAGCCGCACGCCGGTGAAACAGGCGCTGAACGACCTCTCCGACCGCGGCGTCATTCGCCGCTTCGACGGCCGCGGCTTCGTGGTCGGCAGCTCGCAACCGGCGCGGCGCGTGCGCCTCACCCCGGGCCTGCTCGGCCTCGACGAGGACAATCCCGAGCTGCCCCGCACCTGGGGCTGGCAGCGGATCTATGAGAGCGTCGAGCGGGAGCTGATCTTCCATTCGGCCCTCGGCCGCTTCCGAGTCAACGAGGTGGAGCTTGCCCGCCACTACAAGGTCGGGCGCACCATCGCCCATGACGTCCTGGTGCAGGCGCAATCGACCGGTCTGCTCGCCAAGGACGAGCGCTTGCGCTGGTACGTCGTACCGCTGGATGAGAAGCGGGTCTGCGACCTCTACGACCTCCGCGAGCTCCTGGAGCCAAGAGCCCTCGCCGCCAGCATCGGCCGGGTGCCCGACGAATTCCTCGTCGACATGCAGGCGCGCCTCGAGGCGGTGCTCACGGCTTATCCGGAGGTCACCGCCGCCGAAATGGATGCGCTCGAGCGGGCGCTGCACGTCACCTGCGTCGAGCATTGCGACAATCGCGAGCTCATCGAGGCGCTGCGGCGCACCCGCTGCCTCCTCTTCACCGCCAAGCACATGCTCGGCTCGCAGGTCTCCTATCCCTCGGACGAGCCGTTCATGGCCGAGCACCTGGAGATCGTCGATGCCATGATGCGGCGCGATCCGGAGACGGTTGCCAAGAGGATGCTGGCCCATCTGCAGATCGCACGACCGAAGGTGATCGAACGGCTGAACGCCTTCCGCCGGTCGTTTGCCGGCGCGCCCGTACCTTACATTCGCTAGGTCCTGCGGAGGAGACGGGCCTCCGCGAGGCGTCCGCTGGGCCATTTGTCCGCACATTGCATGCGATATTCCGTCGTGTTAGCGTCGCCACAACGACGACCAAGACCGCTCGATCGAAAGCGGCGCCGGGAGGATCTCCAATGTCGGGGCGCGGCTCTATCTGCTGCGAAAGTCCAGGTGAAACACGCATGGCTGCACTTCGCGGAGGCGAAGTAAGTCCAGGAGCGGTAGTCTTGCTGGACGACCGGACCGAATGAAGGAGTACTTTGTGTTCAAGAAGAGTTTGATCGCCGCGTCCGCGATCTGTCTGGCGCTGACCGGCGCCAGCACCGTCGGGACGAGGGCGACGGCGGACACCAAGGACAAGAAGATCGTGCTTTCCAACAGCTTTGCCGGCAACCCCTGGCGCCAGGCGATGCTCGCGAGCTGGAAGAAGACGGGGGATCAGGCGGTAAAGGACGGCGTCGTCGCTTCGGCGGATGCCTTCACCACCGCCGGCAACCTGGTGACCGAACAGTCGGTGCAGCTGCAGAACCTGATCCGGGAGGGCTACAACGCGATCGTGATCGACGCGGCGTCGGCCGACGGGCTCAACGCCGACATCAAGCAGGCCTGCGATGCCGGCATCGTGGTGGTGTCGTTCGACGGCATCGTGA
>DATKNM010000100.1:0-10847 GCA_035541335.1 Binatia bacterium | reverse complement strand
TGGCGTGCCGACCGTCTCATGGGTCGATGCCGGAACCGTAGAGCTGCTGCGGAGCTGGGGGCACGAGATCGTCACGTCGGCCGACCTCTTCCAGGTCTCGGCGGCGGCCTGGGACGATTTCGCCATCGACTCCCATAAGCGCGCCTGCGTGCTGGTCGCCGGCGTCAAGGATGCTGCCTTCGACCGGGTCCGCTCTGCAATCCGCGCCGGGCGGACGATCAGCGAGTACGAGTTGCAGAAATTCATCCTCGGCGAGTTTACCCGGCTCGGGCTGGAGACCGAGGGCCAGCCCATCGTGCAGGTCAACGGCAATTCCGGCACTGTGCACTACGAGCCGACCGCGCAAGCCTCGGCACCGATCGGCGTGGGAGACTGGTTGCTCATCGACATCTGGGCGCGCTTCCCCGGGGAGCGGAATGTCTATTCGGACATTGCCTGGGGGGCCTATGCGGGGCGCGAGATTCCGCCGAGGCTGCAGCAGGTCTTCGACATCGTGCGTGGGGCGCGCGACGCGGCGCTGGCGGCGATCCGGACAGCCTGGGAGTGTGGCGAGGCGCTGGAAGGCTGGCAGGTCGATGACATCTCACGCGGTGTCATCGCCGAGGCGGGTTATGGCGATCACTTTCATCATCGCACCGGCCATAGCATGGGACCGGGCCGGCGGCTGCATGCGCTCGGCGTCAATCTCGATAATCTGGAGACCCATGACACGCGCCGGCTGCTGCCGCGTACCGGGTTCTCCATCGAGCCCGGCATCTATCTGCCGGAGTTCGGGGTACGGCTGGAAATCAATGTTTTCATTGACCCGATCGCTGGCCCCAGCGTCACTACGCCCATCCAGGATGAGATTGTCCGCCTTGTCGACTAAGGGAGCAACGTCGCCACGCGCCGCACTGCAAGCAGACTCGTCCCTTTCAGGCGAGAGGCAGGAGCGGTGATTGAACGCGTTCGATTGCGACGTCGTCTGCTTCCGTGGTGCTTCCGTGAAGCTTCGGCCGGATAAAAGGCTGGAGCGGGTGAAGGGAATCGAACCCTCGTCGTAAGCTTGGGAAGCTTCTGCTCTACCATTGAGCTACACCCGCATCCCCGTCTTGAAGTTGGATTTTATAGGCGAAGCCGGCAGCACGTTCAAGTCGGCTGCGGGAGGCCGCCGAAGCCAGGACGGCCGTCATGGTTCCCCTGGTGCGCGGAATGGCGGCGGCTTCGCGGCCGCATGTTTCCCGATCGCCCGGAACCGCGCCCGAGTGCTCCGGTTGCCCTATCAATACCGGATCTTCCGCGCTCCCCGCATCGTCTGCGCGAGTGAAGCCCATCCGGTGTTCGATGCAATTGAACCGGAGAATGGATCATGACTCGTATCAAGATCGCGACCCTGACCGGAGCGGCCAGCGGCCTTGCGCTCGCGCTCGCTGTTGCGCTTCCGGCCTCGGCGCAGACCACCAACTATCCGATGGGCACCGACTGCGCCAAGCTCATCGCCGGCGAACGCACCATCTGCGAGAAGCAGATGAGCAAGCAGAGCGAAGACGGCACCGTCGGCAATGGCGGCACCGCGACCACCCCGCCCAATGCCGCGGGCGTTGGGATCGGCGCCGGGACCGGCGAGCCTGGCGGCAACCCGTCGGGCACCCTCAACAACACCGGCCATGCCGTGAGGACCAACGGGATCGGCGACACCAACAACCACACCGTCCCGGGCGCCGGCGGAGGCACCACGACCGGCAACGGCACGTCGGCCACTCCTTAACCTTTGGCCCATCCGTCTCCCGACCCACCCAACTCTCGATCAATCCCCGCGGGCGGCCTGCCCGCGGGGATCCCGCTTCCAGCCAGCTGCGCCTTCCCGCTGGCGGTTAACGGACGGACGCTCGGTGAAAAATAACAGCGCGCAGGCCGTCGGAATTTCAATCCGTTAAGGGGCGCTCGAAGCTAAGCCAATGGTTTGGCGCAAGAATTTTGCGTTCCCGTCCTTTGACATCATAAGTGCAGTTAAATATAGTGCCCTCGCTAGTCCAAGCGCTCCGTGGGGAACCGGTCGCCGACACAATTGTTGTCTTCGAGCCGGTCATCGCCCAGGGGTCCAAATACATCGAAGGTTCGAGTGTCGAGTGTCGGAGCATGCTGCCGACGCGCCGAGCCGGCGGGAAAAAAAGCGAGGAGCACATGAAAACGCTGAAACTTCTGGCAGTCGTCGGAGCCCTGAGCTTCGTGACGGCTTGCACCACAGACCTCGACCGGTCGCGCACAGTCGAGCCGACTGGTGGAACTGCGTTCACCAAGGCCTTGACGAAGGAATACAAGGATCTCGCTGCCTTCGAGGCCGATGAGATGTATGATTGGACCGATGCCGGGTTCTACGCCCGCAAGGCGCTCGCCTCGGCCAACGGCGAGAACGTCGGCCCGCAGGATCCGGCGGAACGCGACCTGCCGAAGGACGTGCTGCCGGAAATTCAGCAGACCCGTCAGCGGCTGTTGACCGCGCTCGACGGCGGCGCCCGCGACGCCAAGCCGGAAGTCGCAGCCCGGGCCCAGGCCCGCTTCGACTGCTGGCTCGAGCAGCAGGAAGAGAACTTCCAGAACGACCACATCTCGGCCTGCCGCGACGAGCTCCTCGCCGCCCTGGCTGAGCTCGAGGCGAAGCCCGCCGCGCCGGCTCCGGCGCCCGCGCCCGCCCCGCAGGTCTATCTGGTGCTGTTCGACTTCGACAAGTCCAACATCAACGCGGCGGGCCAGGCGGTGATCAACCGCGTGGTAGCCGACTTCAGCGCCAACAAGGCGAAGTCGATCTCGGTCACCGGCTATACCGACCGCGCCGGTACCGACGCCTACAACCTGAAGCTCTCCGAGCGTCGTGCGGATGCCGCGCGTGCCGCGTTGATCGCGGCGGGCGTACCGGCGGATGCGATCACGACCGCCTGGAAGGGTGAGGCGGAGAACGCGGTGCCGACTGCGGATGGTGTCAAGGAGCAGGCGAACCGCCGCGACGAGATCATCGTCCAGTAAGCATCGTCTCTTGAGTGCTGGAACGGCGCCGGTCCCTGACCGGCGCCGTTTTCCTTTGCTGGCGTGCGCCGGCTGAGTTGGCCTAGGCGCCGCTCCAGCCTTCACCGGCCGGCGGAAAGCCGCTAGAATTGCGCGGGTGAGAGCGTCGGAAGGCCCATGTTCAAATACCAGGAGACGACCCGGGCGATCACGGTGACGGTGGAGCCCACCTATCTGGAAGACCAGTCCTCGCCCGAGGAGTCGCATTACGTCTGGAAATACCACGTCCGGATCGAGAACGGCGGTGGCGAGACGGTGCAGCTTCGCAACCGTTACTGGCGGATCACCGATTCGCTGGGCCGGGTCCAGGAGGTGCGCGGCGCCGGCGTTGTCGGGGAGCAGCCGATCCTGCATCCCGGCGAGCACTTCGAATACACCAGCGGCACGCCGCTGAAGACGCCGTCCGGCATCATGGTGGGCACCTACCAGATGGAGAGCTCCGGCGGCGAGAAGTTCGAGATCGCGATCCCCGCCTTCTCCCTCGACAGCCCGCACCAGGCGATCCGGCTGAACTGACCGCCGGTCCGCCCCACGAACCTGAAATTCGAACGATCCTGAAGGAGCAGACGTGGCACGAGGCGCAAGCAGGAAGACCGCGCGCAAGCCGGCGGCGTCCCGGCCGAACCAGGCCGAGGCGGAGGAGGCGGTCCGCACCCTGATCCGCTGGGCCGGCGACGATCCCGCGCGCGAAGGGCTGCTGGAGACCCCGGGTCGGGTCGCCCGGGCCTATCGGGAATTCTTCCGCGGCTACGGCGTCGACCCGGTGCAGGTGCTGAAGCGCACCTTCGAGGAGACCGACGGCTACGACGAGATGATCGTCCTGAAGGACATGCGGTTCGAGAGTCATTGCGAGCATCACCTGGCGCCGATCATCGGCCGCGCCCACATCGCCTACCTGCCGCGAAAGCGGGTGGTCGGCATCAGCAAGCTGGCGCGGCTGCTCGACGTCTACGCAAAGCGGCTGCAGATCCAGGAGAAGCTCACCGCGCAGATCGCCAACACGCTGAACGATGTGCTGCAGCCGCGCGGCGTCGCCGTGGTGATCGACGCCAGCCATCAATGCATGACCACCCGCGGCGTGCACAAGCCCGGCACCTCGATGATCACCAGCCGGATGCTGGGCGCCTTCCGCACCGACGCCTCGACCCGGCGCGAGTTCCTGGCCTTCATCGGCATGCCGCCCGGCATCGGCGGGATGAACGCTTGAACCGCGCGATGCAGGCGATGACGCCGACCGAGATCCTGGCGCGCCTGGTCTCTTTCGATTCCGTCTCGTCGCGCTCCAATCTCTCGGTCATCCGCTGGATCGGCGATTATCTCGCGGAGCTCGGCATACCGGTGGAGATCCTGGCGGCGCCGGACGGCCAGCCGAAGGCCAATCTCTGGGCGACCATCGGTCCCGACCGGGACGGCGGCATCGTGCTCTCCGGCCATACCGACGTGGTGCCGGTTGAAGGCCAACCCTGGTCCAGCGATCCCTTCACCTTGCGCGACGGCGGCGACCGCTGGTTCGGCCGCGGCACCTCCGACATGAAAGGCTTCATCGCGCTCTGCCTGGCGCTGGTGCCGGAGATGCAGAAGCGTGACCTGAAGACGCCGCTGCACTTCGCCTTCTCCTACGACGAGGAGGTCGGCTGCCTCGGCGCGCCGAACATGATCGCCGAGATCGGCCGGAAGCTCAGAAAGCCGCGGATTGCCCTCATCGGCGAGCCGACCGAGTTGAAGCTCGGCACCCGGCACAAGGGCTGCTATTCCTTCACCACCACGGTCACCGGCAAGGACGGGCATTCCAGCCAGCCGGAGCGCGGGTTGAACGCGATCCTGGCGGCGGCGGAGGTCGCGAGCGAGCTCGGACGGATCTACGACGACCTGCGCCGCGAGGGTCCGTTCGATCGGAGCTTCGACCCGCCGCACAGCACCATCAACCTCGGGCGCATCAGCGGTGGCACCGCGGTCAACATCATCGCCCGGACCTGCAGCATCGAATGGGATTTCCGCGGCGTGCCGGGCGCCCTGCCGGAGCTGGTGCTCAGCCCGTTGGAAGAGTTCGTGTCGGCGAAGCTCTTGCCGCGCCTGCAGGCGGCGGTACCCGAAGCTTCCGTGGAGACCGCGCCCCGCGTCGCGGTCCCGCCGCTCGTGGAGGAGACCGACGGCGCGGCGGAAGGCCTGATGCGTCTCTTGACCGGCCAGAACGACAGCTTCGGCATGTCCTTCGCGACCGAGGCCGGCCAGTTCCAGTCCCAGGGATTGTCGGCGATCGTCTGCGGCCCGGGCTCGATCCGCCAGGCGCATCAGCCGGACGAGTTCATCATGAAGGACCAGCTCGCCGCCGGCGAAGCGCTGCTCCGCCGCGTCATCGACTGGGTGGCGGCGAACTGACGGCTACCGCACGAAGCCGCCGAGATATTGCGGGATCAGCTTCTCCATCTGCGCGTTCACGTCTTTCATCGTCAGGTCGAGCAGGCCGAACAGCACGGCCTCGCGCTGGTTCAGGGTCATGTCCTCGCCGACGGTCTGGCTGCGCACCCCCTGGGCGGTGATCGCTCCGGACTTCCCGCCGGCCTGCACTTCGAGATTGACGGTGATCGCGAGATCGTAGCGGTCCGACTGGTCCTTGTGGGTCATGGCCGCGAAGCCCTCGGAACGCGGCAGCGGCGTGTCGAGCGCCTTCGCCACTGTCACCGTATAGGTCGCCTGGCCCTGGGAGCCGATCGCCTGCAGGCGATCCTGCGCCCATCGCATCGCAACCTTCGACGGCAATTCCGGATACTGGCTGCCGATGTCGGTGCCGGGGTCGGGCTGATAGGTGTTGACGATCTCCACATGCGCGACGTCGAGCCGGATCGGCGCCAGATGCTCGAAAGTGATCTCGGGAAAGGTCTGGCGCTCCGGCGGCGTGTTGCAGGCAGAGAGCAGGAAGGCGGCGGCGATGACGGCGATGCCGGACCGGGGGCGCGTCAGCATGGTGTTTCGGCGGCTCCTCATGACGAATCGCGCAGGGACGACAGCGCGATTCGGAGCGGGAAGCTGGCGCAATGTGCCGCTCCCCGTCAACCCGTAGGCGTCAACCCGTAGGCGTCAACCCGTGGGCGTCAACCCGTGGGACGATCCCGGGATCAACCCGCCGCTTCGCCCGCAAGTTCCGCCAGCGTGAAGCGATAATGGGTGTTGCAGAACTCGCAGGTGACTTCGAGCCCGCCTTCCACCTCGAGGTCCTTCAGCTCGTCCTGCGGCAGCGACCGCAGCACCGATTCCACGCGGTGCCGTGAGCAGCGGCACTGGGCGCGCGGCGCCTGGCCCTTGTAGACCCGGACGCCGTCCTCGTGGAACAGGCGATAGAGCAGGTCGTCGAGCGGCAGGCCGGTGTCGAGCAGCTCCTTGGAGGTGCAGCTTGCCAGCAGGGTGACGGCGCGGCGCCAGGCCTCGTCGGCGATCTCGGTCGCGGAGCTTTCCCCGACGGGGCCTTCCTGGGGCAGGCGCTGCAGCATGATGACCCCGGAGTGCCAGGTTCCGCCCTGGCGCGACGCGGCGAGCTTGAAGCTCGCCTGCAGCTGCTCCGACTGCTGGAAATAGTGCTGCACGCACTCGACCAGGCTGGCGCCGGTCAGCTCGACGATGCCCTGATAGCGGTCGGTATCCTCGCCCTGGTCGACGGTGAAGGCGAGATATCCGGCACCAAGCAGGCGCGGCACGCTGGCCTCGGCCGGGAGGGCCGCCACCGCCGCAGCGTCGAACTGCGCATAGCCGCGCATCGCGCCGGCCGAGGTCACATCGACCACCATCAGCCGGACGGCGCCGTCGCTCTTGGTCTGCAGCGTGAAGACGCCGTCATACTTGAGCGCCGAAGCGAGCGCCGCCGAGACCGTCAGCATCTCGGCCAGCAGCCGCGCGACCGGCTCCGGATAGGCGTGCTTGCGGATGATCTCGTCGGCCACGGCGGTCAGGCGCACCGCGCGGCCGCGGATGCCGAGGGCCTCGATCTGGAACGGGCGGATATAGTCGGCGCCCGCCTGCGGCGCGATTTCGACCTGCATCACCCGGTTATTAAATCACGCCGAGGCACCAGAGCAAGATGCCCTGCTGCGCGTGCAGTCGATTCTCGGCCTCGTCCCAGACCACGGATTGCGGCCCGTCGATCACCGAAGCGGTCATCTCGTCGCCGCGATGGGCGGGCAGGCAATGCATGAAGACGGCGTTCGGTGCCGCGGCCTTCATCAACGCGTCATCCACCTGGAAGCGGCGCAGCTGCTCGGTGCGGCCGAGCGTGTCCTGGTCGCCCATGGAGACCCAGGTGTCGGTGACCACGCAATCGGCGCCCTTCACCGCCTCTTTCGGATTATCGGAGATGCGGACCTTGCCGCCGCGCTGCTCGGCCCAGTGCACCACGTCGGGCGGTGGAGCGAGGTTGCCGGGGCAGGCGACGTTCAACTCGAAGCCGAACTGCACGGCGGCATGGATCCACGACGTCGCCATGTTGTTGCCGTCGCCGGACCAGGTGATCTTCCTGCCGGCGATCGGACCGCGATGCTCCTCGAAGGTCATGACGTCGGCCATCAGCTGGCAGGGATGGGTGCGATCGGTGAGGCCGTTGATCACGGGCACCGTGGCGTTGTCCGCCAGCTCCTTCAGCTTCTGTTCCTTGGTGGTCCGGACCATGATGCAATCGACATAGCGCGAGAGGACCCGCGCGGTGTCCGCCACGGTCTCGCCGCGCCCGAGCTGCGAGCTCTCGCGTTCCAGCACGACCGCATCGCCGCCGAGCTGCTTCATGCCGAGCTCGAAGGAGACCCGGGTTCGGGTCGAGGGCTTCTCGAAGATCATCGCCAGCGCCTTGCCGGCCAGCGGTTTCTTGTTGCCGTTGGGGTAGTCGCCGCGCTTCAGCGCCTTGCTCGCCTCGATGATGGTCCGCAGCACTTCAGCCGGCAGCACGTCGAGATCGAGGAAGTGCCGGATCTCGGCGCTTCCTGGCTTCACGTTGGTCCCGGGCATGATCAGGCGGCCTTGGCCCGGGAGGCGACGCCGGCCAGCACATCGACCGCCTGGTCGATCTCGGCCTCGCTCACGATCAGCGGCGGCAGCAGGCGCACCACGTTGTCGGCCGCCGTCACCAGCAGCAGGCCGGAGGCCCGCGCCTGGTCCACCACCTCGGCGTTGGAGCCGCCGCATTTGAGGCCGCGGATCAGGCCCATGCCGCGCGCCTCGACGAACACCTGGGGGAAGCGCTTGGTGAGATCGGCGAGGCGGCGGTCGAGATGCCGGCCGAACTTCGCGACATTGTCGAGGAAGCCCGGCGCCAGCATCACGTCCATGACGGCGTTGCCGATCGCCATCGCCAGCGGATTGCCGCCGAAGGTCGAGCCGTGGCTGCCATGGCCGAAGGCGGCCGCAACCTTGGAGGTCGCGAGGCAGGCGCCGAGCGGGAAGCCGCCGCCGATCGCCTTCGCGGTGCTCATGATGTCCGGCGTGACGCCGGCCCATTCATGGGCGAAGAGGCGGCCGGTGCGGCCCATGCCGCATTGCACCTCGTCGAACATGAGGAGCAGGCCGAACTCATTGCAGACCGTGCGCAGGTCCTTGAGGAACTGGGCGTCGGCGGCGCGCATGCCGCCCTCGCCCTGGACCGGCTCGATCAGGATCGCCGCGGTCTCCGGCGTGATCCTGGCGCGCACTTCGTTCAGATTGCCGAACGGCACCTGCTCGAAGCCTTCGACCGTCGGCGCATAGCCCTTCAGGTACTTCTCGTTGCCCGCGGCGGCGAGGGTGGCGAGGGTGCGGCCATGGAAGGCGCCCTCGAAGGCGATCACGCGGAAGCGCTTGGGGTCGCCGAAATCGTCCTGGTACTTGCGGATTAGCTTGAAGCCGCATTCCACCGCCTCGGCGCCGGAATTTCCGAAGAACACGGCATCGGCGAAGGTGGCGTCACAGAGCCGCTGGGCCAGACGCTCCTGTTCCGGGACCCGGAACAGGTTCGAGGTGTGCCAGAGCTTGGCGCCCTGCTCCTGCAGCGTCTTCACCAGATGCGGATGGCAGTGGCCGAGCGCCGTCACCGCGATGCCGCTGGCGAAGTCCAGGTAACGTCGCCCGTCCGCCGTGATCAGATAAGCACCCTCGCCCCGCTCGAAAGCGAGATCGACCCGGTTATAGGTGTTCATCAAGGCGGTCATCGGCGGTTCCTCGATCGGTTCCCGAATGCGGTTTCCTGCGGCCTTTGGCCGGAATTTCAGGGAAAGAGCGCCGAATATCGGGGCGGGGGGCCGGAATGTAAAGCGTCGGATTGTCCCGCCGGCCGGGGGACAATTTTCGGCCGCGCCCCCAAAACCTTAGGGCCAAAACCTTAGGGCCAAAACCTTAGGGCCATGACCCTAGGGCTTGAGCTTGTAGCCCGAGCGGAACCAGCGATAGGCGATCCAGCCCAGCACCAGATCGACCCCCAGCAGCACCGCCAGGTGGACCATCGGATCGCCGGCGGCGGTACCGCTCACCCCGTAGCGGAAGCCGTCGATCACATGGAAGATCGGGTTCCAGTGCATGGCGGTCTGGGCGAAGGGCGGCAATGCCTGGATCGGATAGAACACGCCGGACAGGAAGGAGAGCGGGACCAGCAGGAAGGTGTGCACCGCCGAGAACTGGTCCCATTTCTCGGCCCAGATCCCGACCAGCACGCCGATGAGCGCGTGCAGGCTCATGCCCAGGATGCCGAAGACGACGATCGCCCAGGGATGCGCCAGGCCGAGGTGGGCGAAGAGGGCGGTGACCACCGCGACCGCGAGGCCGACCGCCAATCCGCCGAGGCAATCCGCGCCGAGATAGCCGAGCAGGCGCTCCAGCGCCGTGAGCGGCGCCATCAGCATGTCGGCGATAATCCGCTCGTGCTTGTCGAGGATGAAGCTGCCGGCGGCGGACTCGTACGCCTTCTCGCAGGCCGAGAAGATGATGAGGCCGGGCGCGATGAAGTCGATCATCGCGGCACCCGTTGCGTCACCGTGGAGCGCCAGGCGGAAGACCGCAAGATAGAGCAGGGCGGTCACCACCGGACCGAGGATCTGGTAGTTGTAGTCGGCGAGGCCGCGGCTCGCCTCGCGCTTCACCAGCGTCGCGAGGCCGAGCCCGTTGACGACGCCGAAGCGCCGGATCGCGAGAGATCGACCTGCCATCATGCCTTCAGGCGGTAGCCGCGGCTGAACCAGCGATAGACTACCAGGAGCAGCACCGCATCGATGCCCAGCATGACCAGGAGGCCGTTCAGGGGCGGCGCGTCGGCATGGCCGATGAAGCCGTAGCGGAAGCCGTCGATCATGTAGAAGAACGGATTGAGGTGCGCCACGGTCTGCCAGACCTCCGGCAGCCGGGTCGTCGAATAGAACGTGCCGGAGAGGAACGAGAGCGGCGTCACGATGAAGTTGGTGATCGCCGCCAGGTGATCGAATTTCTCGGCCCAGATGCCGGTCAGGATCCCGAGCAGCGCCATCAGCAGGCTCGCCGCCACCGCATGGAAGACGACGAAGCCGGGATGCGCCACGCCGATCGGGACGAAGACGAACATGGCGATGCCGGTGGTGACGCCGACCACCATGCCGCGGGTGACGCCGCCGCCGGCGACGCCCACCGTCAGCTCCAATGCGCTCAAGGGCGGCATCAGCAGGTCGACGATGTTGCCTTGCACCTTGGCGATCATCAGCGACGAGGAGGTGTTGGCAAAGGAGTTCTGGGCGATCGTCATCATGATCAGCCCCGGCACCAGGAAATCGACATAGGCCTGGCCGTCGATCTGGTCGATGCGATGGCCGAGGGCGAGGACGAAGATC